>CAYMDB010000209.1:0-5751 GCA_964388865.1 uncultured Flavobacteriaceae bacterium | reverse complement strand
TTTCAAAAGGCATCACTTCAAAGGCGGTTCTCGACGTAATGTTTCCCTTTGAGATTATGGAACGAATACCTCCGTGATTTAATAATACAAAATCGATATTTTTCCCAGTACGCTTATTAAAAACAGGATCGCTTTCACTATATGTAGCATCTGCCATGAGATTGCCTATAGCGGTGTTTAAGTCACCATCAGACTTAGTATAGGTTTCTACAGCATAAGAAATCACACTGTCTAGGTCGCTATTAACACGGATTCTGTAGGGCTTTATAAAATCTTCAATAGTTGCATCTGCAGTAATACTGTCGTTAATATCGATGCGTTTTCCTTCAATTTTAGTAAGGTTGAAATCTTGTTGACACGAAAAAATAAATAATAAAAAACAGAGTTTTAGAGTGTGTTTAATCGACATTGAATAACTTATATATAGTTTATATTAATATGTGAGTGCTTTTATTAAATTTGCACAAAGGCTAAAGGTAAATGTTTTTAAAAATATTTAAAGAAAAATCCATTCAAAAATATGTGAACAAATTATTGGCTGCGCATAAAGCGGATGTCAATACGAATAAAGTACAGACCATAGCCGTTTTACTAAATGCAAGCGAGTTTCATGAGTTTGAAGTTTTTAGAATCTATTTTAAGGAATTAGGTCTTACATCACCCAAGCACAAAATTGTAGCTTTTACATTAGATGATAAATTAGATCACAATAAATGGAACACGCATTACAGTCCAAAAGATTTTGGCTGGAAAGGAAAAATTAATAATTTAGAGTTAGATGCTTTTATAAATGAACCTTATGATGTTTTAATTTGCTATTTCAAAACTCAGGTATTGCATCTCGATTATATCACTGCGGCGTCAAAAGCCAATTTAAAGGTTGGGATTTCTGATTATGACGAGCGCCTTTATGACTTAATAATTGATGTTGAGTTGAAAGACATCACTATTTTTAAACAAGAATTAAAAAAATACTTAAACATTTTAAATAAACTATAATGACCAAATTTACAGGTACAGGAGTCGCATTAATCACGCCTTTTAATAAAGATTTAAGCATTGATTTTGAGGCTTTAGAACGATTGGTTCAATATAATATTGACAACGGTACAGATTATTTAGTAATCAGCGGAACGACAGGAGAAAGTGTTACCGTTACTACTGAAGAGAAGAAACAATTAATTTCATTTATCGCTAAAGTAAATCAGGGGAGACTTCCTTTGGTTTTAGGTATTGGTGGTAACAACACCGCCAATGTTATCGCAGAAATTGAATCTACTGATTTTTCTGAAATCGATGGCATTTTATCGGTTTCACCTTATTACAGCAAGCCAACGCAAGAAGGTATTTACCAGCATTTTAAAGCGATTGCAACTGTAGCCCCTAGGCCAGTAATCTTATACAACGTACCAGGTAGAACAGCATCTAATATGACTCCTGAAACCACCATAAGACTCGCTAAGGATTTTGATGTTATAATAGGAGTTAAAGAAGCTGGCAATAACGTACAGCAGTATTTAGAATTGTTGAGAACAAAACCAAAAGATTTTTTAATCATTTCTGGTGATGACGATTTAGCTCTAGGAATTGCCTTAGCTGGTGGTTCTGGCGTTATTTCAGTTATTGGGCAAGCTTTACCAAAGGAATTTTCAGAAATGATACGCTTAGGTCTTGCGGGTAAAGCCAAAGAGGCTTACGCTATTCATTATCAATTAATGCCAATAACGGGTCTTATTTTTTCTGAAAACAATCCGGCTGGTGTCAAAGCCGTATTAAGTGGTTTGGATATTTCTAAAAGTCATGTTCGTTTACCACTGGTTGAAGCAACCGATTCGCTTAAAAACAAGATAGCAGAAGCTCTAAAAATTTTAGGAAAAAGTTAAATTTTATACAAACTGGTTTTTCAACCATAAACCCGGTGTATTTTCGCTTATAATTTTTGTTTTATAAATCCGTTAATAATGCGTACTTTTGCATTCTGTTTAAAATTTATGAAGAGAGGTTTTTACATACTATTATTTAGTGTCCTATTGGTGTCTTGTAGCGACTTTCAGAAAACTTTAAAATCTGAAGACGTTGCGAAGAAGTTTACAGTGGGTACTGAACTTTTTGAAGCTGAGAAGTGGAGTAAAGCCCATCGCTTGTTTGAGCAAATCTTACAAAGCTATAGAGGGAAACCGCAGGCCGAAAAATTGACTTACATGCATGCCATGTGCTCTTATAAATTAGGCGATTATTACATAGCAAGTTATCATTTTGATAAGTTTGTGAATAGCTATCCTAACAGTGAAAAAGTTGAAGAAGCGTCATATCTAGCGGCTAAAGGCTATTATTTTAATTCGCCGGTGTATTCAAAAGATCAGAAAGAAACCGTTGAAGCGATTGAGAAGTTACAAATATTTGTCAATGCTTATCCCAACTCTGAATATTTAGACGAAGCCAATAGCATTGTTAAAGAGTTGGATTTTAAATTAGAGAAAAAGGCATTTGAAATTGCCAAGCAATACGATTTAATTAGAGATTTTAAAGCCTCCATTAAATCCTTCAATAACTTTTTACTCGAGTTTCCTGGCGCAACACTCAGAGAAGAGGCCATGTTCTACAGGTTTGATGCGGCATACAATCTAGCTATATTGAGCGTTGATTATTTAAAGGAACAGCGTTTAAATGAAGCAATAGTTTATTACAATATATTTTTAAAAGCATATCCTAACTCTGAACTTCTGCAAGATGCCACTGGAATGAAGGATGTATTACAACAAGAATTAAATACGGTTACTACTAAAAGTTAATTATTATAACGATGGATTTAAAAAAGACACACGCACCGGTAAGTACAATAACTTACAACAGAAATGAAATTGATGCTCCTACTGATAATATTTACGAAGCGATTTCAGTAATTGCGAAACGTTCTGAACAAATTAATACAGACATTAGACGCGAGCTTTTAGACAAATTAGAAGAATTTGCCACTTACAACGACAGTCTGGAAGAAATTTTTGAAAACAAAGAACAAATAGAAGTTTCTAAATTTTACGAAAAACTACCTAAGCCACACGCTTTAGCGGTGAAAGAATGGTTAGATGATAAGATTTATCACAGAAATACAGAAGATCCTCAACCCTAAGCTTTAGATGTCTATTCTAAAGGACAAAAATATTTTATTAGGTATTACCGCAGGTATTGCCGCATATAAATCGGCTAGTTTAGTCCGATTATTCATTAAAGCAGGCGCAAACGTCAGAGTGATTATGACGCCTGCTTCTAAAGATTTTATCACCCCGCTTACACTTTCAACCTTATCTAAAAATCCTGTGTATTCCTCTTTTGTCGATGAAGAAGATGGTAATAAGGTTTGGAATAATCATGTCGAATTAGGACTCTGGGCAGATCTTTTCATCATTGCACCTGTTACCGCAAATACGTTGTCAAAAATGGCTAATGGGGTCTGTGATAATATCCTTATAGCTACCTATCTTTCAGCTAAATGTCCGGTATATGTTGCACCTGCAATGGATTTAGACATGTATAAGCATCAGTCTACAAAAAACGCTTTAAAATCCTTAACAGCTTTCGGTAATAAAATTATTCCAGCGGCAACCGGCGAGCTTGCCAGTGGATTGATTGGGGAGGGCCGTATGGCCGAACCAGAAGCGATTGTTACTTTTATTGAAAACGATGTACTCAGTCAACTGCCTTTACAAGGAAAAACCATTTTAATTACGGCCGGTCCAACCTATGAGGCTATTGATCCTGTGCGATTCATTGGGAACCACTCTAGCGGTAAAATGGGTTTCGAAATTGCCAAATCTGCGGCAAATTTGGGTGCTGAGGTCATTTTAATCACCGGACCAACATCTCAAACGGTTAATCATAGTTTTATTAAAGTTCTGCCTATTATAAGTGCAGAAGACATGTATAATGAGGTGCACAAGCATTACGAGACTGTAGATATTGCTATACTTGCAGCAGCTGTGGCCGACTACAGACCAAAATCGGTGGCCACCCAGAAAATAAAAAAGGCAGAAGCTACGTTTAACATAGAGTTAGAAAAGACAAAAGATATTTTGAAATCTTTGGGTGACATCAAAACACATCAGTTTTTGGTGGGCTTTGCTCTTGAAACCCACAACGAATTAGAACACGCCAAAGGAAAGTTAAAATCTAAAAATTTGAATTTAATAGTGCTTAATTCCTTGCAAGATGAAGGTGCAGGTTTTGGTGTCTCTACAAATAAAGTTACTTTTATAACGTCTAAAAATAAGGTCATAGAGCACACCCTTAAATCTAAAGCCGAAGTCGCTAGAGATTTAATGCAACAAATACTAAAACAATTACATGCGTAACATAGTCTTTTTATTAGTTTTCTTCAGTACAACACTTGGTTTTTCCCAAGAATTAAATTGTACAGTAAATGTTATTGCACAACAGACCGGAAATGATAATAATGTTGTTTTTAAAACTTTAGAAAAACAACTTACAGAGTTTATAAATAACACCAAGTGGACTACTAAAAATTTTAGTCAGCAAGAGCGTATTAATTGTAGCATGGTGATTAATGTAACGGGGTATAATAACGATTTGTTTTCAGCATCGCTTCAGGTGTCATCTTCGAGACCAATTTACAATTCTACCTACAGTTCGCCTGTCTATAATTACAACGATAAAGATTTTAATTTTCAATATTTAGAATTTCAAAATTTAGTCTTTAATCCCATTCAATTCGAATCTAATTTAATCTCTGTACTGTCCTTTCAGGTGTACATGATTTTAGGTATGGATGCCGATTCTTTCGCTTTAAACGGTGGCGACGAGTACTTTAAACAAGCGCAAACTATTGCAAGTTATTCGCAGCAACTCAACGGTCAAGGCTGGAAGCTAGAAGATGGTTTGCAATCGCGATTTGCGCTTATAGATAATTTAATGTCGCCAACTTTTAGCAGTATGCGAACGGCCATGTATAATTACCACAGAGAGGGACTAGATGTTATGCATGAAGATGTTAAAAGAGGAAAAGAACAAATTATGTCTAGTCTAGACGAATTGCAAAAAGTGCATAGAAGTCGGCCTAATTCCTTTTTAATGCGCGTCTTTTTTGATGCCAAGGCAAATGAAATTATGGATGTTCTTTCTGGTGGTCCAAAGGTAAATATTACGGATGCTATTGGTGTTTTAAATAGCATAGCCCCGATGCATTCTCAAAAATGGCGAAATATTAAATACTAAAACGTTCTCAAGTACTCAGTGTATTCACTTAAGTTAGTCGCGGTTTGGTGTGTCTTTTTGAATGTTGAATATTTTACTTACTTAGTCTTATAATGCAATTGTAAACACTTAATTTTGTCCTTTTAAATTCCATAGTTAATTGCTAACCGCGCTTTACATAAAAAATTACGCACTCATTGATGAGTTAAACGTTCAGTTTAATAAGGGACTGATCACAATTACTGGTGAAACTGGCGCTGGTAAATCTATTTTGTTAGGCGGATTAGGGTTGGTTTTAGGAAAACGAGCCGATTTAAGTCAGGTGAAGCACACCGATGAAAAATGTATTATTGAAGCGACTTTTGATATTGAGAGTTACGACTTAAAACCGCTATTTCAATCCTTAGATTTAGATTACGAGGTGCAAACCATTATAAGACGCGAAATCCTACCTTCAGGAAAATCTCGCGCCTTTATCAACGACACCCCAGTCACTCTAGAAAATCTCGTGGCTTTAAGTGATTATCTTATCGATATTCATTC
>CAYMDB010000208.1:0-5752 GCA_964388865.1 uncultured Flavobacteriaceae bacterium | reverse complement strand
TGCAATATTGCAAATTCTTTGGCGATTAGATCGCCTTATATTTCTAGTGCAGACGGATCCCGATGCTTAAACATAAAATCATACGATCTCAAAGAAAACACCAACACGTCTAAAAAAGAAACTTTTGTTCATGCTGAAAACCTAACCCTTGTTAACGTCAGTAATAATTTAAAAGGCGATATAGAAGTAGGCCTAGTAAAAGAAGCTATTTATGTTGGTCCAGATGTCTCATTTAAAATTAATAGAAGCGTAATTTCTGGTTTTAAACCCGCGGTTATTTTAGACGATCAAATTGTTATTAACAACGAAAATTTAGAGAAAATAGAGTTTAAGCAAACTTATTTTAATAATTGCACGGGTAATATTTTTAGAAAAAATTATACAAATAATGACGATTTAGAAAGTTGGTACGGCAGTAGAGCTTTTGATAATGTGTACTCTAAAGGTCCGGATGATGAAACATTTATTGACTCTAACAATAGTAAAGAACCTGATTTTAGATTGAGAATAAATAAAATTATTGCCTCTAACGATATATTTGAAGATGAAACTGACAATTAAAAAAATGTCGCAAATTACTGTAAGTACCATAACAACGAATTAAAATTTATAGCTAAATCAGGTTGCAAACTTGAATTAGCTATAGCTGTTATAAAACCTAATAAATTATAGAATAGACTATTACATTCCCCAAAAATGCTGAAACCTACTATCACAAATCAATTCTTTTTTGGAATTTGTTTACTCGTTCTTATGATAAAAGAACCTGTAAACGCACAAATCGTTATTGGTACCCCTAACTTAGGTTTTAGTCAAGCTTGCGCAAGCGCTTCATTTAATACCTATAACACCACCTTTGTGTTTTCACCTGAAACTGGTATAAGTGCTTCAAACCAGTTTAGCATAGAATTATCAGACGCTGATGGTGATTTTTCTGAAGCAACCGTGGTATTTACTTCAAATTCTGGCGCTGTAACCACATCTCCCGCATCTCTTAGCTTTTCATTACCAGAAACTACCGCAGGAGAAAATTATCGTATAAGAATTAAAAGCACTGCCCCAGTTGCCACAAGTACACCTTCAACACCATTTGCTGCTTATTATAAAATACAAGATTCCCCATTTACCATAAATAATCTTGTCTCCACTGGTGCCTACTGCTCAGGCGGGAGTTATTTATTAACTATTGATAATCCGGGGACAGGACAAAACGACTCACCACTACGCTATCCAAACCTTACGTTCTCTTGGTATAAAGTAACAGGACCAACCACTTCGGTATTTGTTGCTGAAGGCGAAACCTTAGAAGTAAGTGAGGAGGGTACCTTTTTCGTAGAAACCAATTATGGAACTTGTACTTCTAATTCATTTTCTAATAGAGTAACCATAAGTGAAGCAAGTTCGGGCGAAGCTAATGCTTCAATAGCATCAAGTTTAGGCAATCCATTTTGTCCAGAACAAGGTTTAACAACCTTAAGCACCATAGGTGGACTTAGCTACCAATGGTACAGAAACGGCACAATTATACCTGAAGCCACCACGCAATTTTACCAAACCAACGAATCTGGTGCGTATGCTGTGCAAGTAGACTTAGGAGATTGCTCTGCTTCCGGGACCATAGATTTAGTTAGTGAATTATTTGAAAGTTCAATTGATGTAGACGATGTTAATCAAATAGCCTCAGACGAATCATTAGTTGTTAACCTAAGCACCTCAGCAATTGCCCCTGAATTTACATGGTATCTTAACGATGTCATCATTGCAGGTGCTACAGCGTCAACTTATGAAGCTACTGCTTTCGGAAATTACAAGGTAGTGATTACTGAAACCGTGGGATGTGAGGTGTCAACAGAATTTCTATTTGTTATAGAGGAAGCCTTAGATCTTTTCCCTGATGTTGAAAATATACCAAATCTTATCAGTCCAAATGGAGATACTATTAACGATACATGGGTGATACCAACCCAATACACAATTGGAACAAACACTGAAGTTATAATATTAAGTAATCGTGGACAAATTATATTAAAAACCAAGGATTACCAAAATAATTGGCCACAAGATGATTTGAATCTATCCAGGATTAATCAGGTTTATTATTACGTCATTACAACCTCAGATAACCAAGTAAAAAAAGGCTCAATAACCGTAGTGAAATGATGAAAGTACATTTATTAATCTTAATATTATGTATCTGTTCAACGCAGAGGTTCTTCGCTCAGCAAGATGATGGAGTGGTTTCGCTTGCTTTGCCTACAAGAAATTCTATCACATTTAATCGCTACACCATCAACCCAACATTTAGTTTTGTGAGAGAGCAAACAAAATACATCAGTTTTTACAACAAACGAGAATGGGTGAAATTTGAAGATGCCCCTGTGACCTACTTAGCTAGTTATTCAGGAAGATTTGGCGAGAATATTGGTGCAGGTCTGGGTTTATTTCAACAAAATTATGGGGTCTTAACCACTTTTGGAGGCCTCTTAAACTTTGCTTACAATGCCAGATTAGGACGTGATAGCAATTTGACATTTGGTCTGAATGTTGGCGCCTATAAAAGTGGTGTTAATACCGCAAACGTTGTTACAAACTTTGAAGATCCTTCTTTACAAAATGTCCCAGAAAACCTTCTTGTTACCCTAAATCCAGGTATCAACTACGGTACTGAATTTTTTGATTTTGGAGTCTCTGTCAATAATTTAGCCTTATATAATTTTGAATCATCTGAACTGATTCAAGATAATCCACAACAAAGTATTCAAGCTCACTTGATGTATACCGGTTATATGGACAGTAGAGGATTTTTTAACGACAGTAAATTTACAGGTTTAATACGATCAGAATTTCAACAAGATGAAACTATAATTTCAGGTGTGGCCATGGTTACAGTTCCTAAAGGTATTTGGGCACAAGTTGGTTATAATACGCTTTATGGAGCTTTTGGAGGCATTGGACTAAACATCACCTCACAAATAGCTGTTGAATATAATTACGAAACAGCCCTCGGTGATTTACAAACCTTTGGTCCATCGCACGAGTTTACTTTAGCCTATCGATTTAAAAACAATAAGTATTACGATTACAGTAGAGAGGACGAAGTTTCGGGTATTCTTTCTAGTGATTCTAAAGGACGTCGTGTAACGAGAACATCAAAACCAAAAACCAACACTAGTAAATTGGCTCAAGAAAAGAGAGCAGCTGCCCTTGCCGAACAAAAAGCCAAAAAAGAGGAAGATGCTAAAGAAAAATTAATAGCAGCACAAAAAGCTGAGGAAGTTGCTGATGCTCGGGCACAAGAAGAAGCCAAGAAAGCTGAAGCAAATTTAGCAGAAGCTCAAAAAACAAAAATAGAAGCCGACAAAAAGGCTACTGAAATAGCAGAGACAAGAGCTAGATTATTAGCAGAACAAAAAGCGAAAGAAGCAGCCGCAGCGAAAGCTCTATCTATTGCTGAGCAGAAAGCTAAGGAAGAGGCTCAAGCACAAGCAAAATTATTAGCAGAGCAAAAGGCTAAAGAAGAAGCTCAAGCAAAAGCACAATTAGTAGCTGAGCAAAAAGCAAAAGAAGAAGCGCAAGCTCAAGCAAAATTATTAGCAGAGCAAAAAGCAAAAGAAGAAGCGCAAGCACAAGCACAATTAGCAGCTGAGCAGAAGGCTCAAGAAGACGCACAAGCACAAGCTAAATTAGTAGCAGCGCAAAAAGCTAAAGAAGAAACAGAAGCAAAAGCACTACTATTGGTAGAACAAAAAGCAAAAGAAGAAGCCCAAAAAGCAGAGAATCAAAATACACCTGAAGAATTAATTACAAATCCTACGGATCAACTGGGACAATCTATGCAAACTTTAGCGCAAGAAACCGAGGCTTCTAAAGCTGCTCAAACTCAACTTTTAAAAGAATTTGATGATATTATTGCTATAAAAGATGAAGATCTTAAGAGTTTAAAAGAAGAAAATGATTTAAGCGATCAAGGTATCGCTGTTAAACCAAGACCATTTAAAAGTGTAACGGCAGAAAACAATAAACTAAACGCTATTAAGGCTGATTTAGACGAAGTAATTAAAGCAAGAAGCGAAAATATTGAAGAATTAAAGACACTTTACGAGCAAAGAACACGAGTTAAAAACACAGAACTAGATGAGGTTAATCTGTTTTACAAGAATAAAATTAAACGTCTAACAGAAGAACAAAACAAAGCTGTACAAACCCGGTCTCAATTAAGTTCGAGATTAGAAACTATTAAAGAAGCTACTGAATTTGAAAAACGAAGACGTATTAAAAGAGCGGCTTACGATAATGAAGAAGACCGATATGCACAAGACAGAGCGGCCTTACAAAATATTAAAGCTACAACAGCTTTAAGTAGCAGTCCACTTAAAGTTGAAGATTTTAATTTTGGTGAAGATCAAGGCAACAATATTAAAATTTTAAAGAATATTAAAAACGTTGCTAGTGGCTATTACGCTGTAATGGCCGTGCACAACGATATTAAAAAGAGAGATGATTTTATAACCAAAGTTGTGGCTTCTGGCAAAACCGATATAGATTTCTTCTACGATGTTAACACTAGCAAATATTACATTTTCTCTGAAAAATTTGACCGTATAGAAAATGCAAATCAAGCTTTAAAAACCAAAGGAGATAGACCATATAACACAAAAATGTCCCTCATTAAAATAGAGAATTAATAGTTAAGCACCATTTGCTGAAATCATGCCCCTGAGGACAGCGAATTTATAATCAAAAGTATCATGAAAAAACCTACGTTCACTGATTCAATAGTTCTATTAACACAATTTTTAAAGTATTGTGCTAATACCATAAACCTAACCACTTCAAAGTGCTTGCAACATTTTGGTGGTCAGACCAAAGCGTCTGATAACACAAAGAGACTTCCCTACTATCTGATTGTTGTAGCGTTGCTATTCTTTAGTTTAAATTCATTTGCACAGCTGGCCGTGCCCTTCACGCCGAGATTAGACGGAGGAAGCATCAAGGTAAAAGGTGATATTGTTTTTATTGGTAACAGCATTGTTACAGGTGAAGGTTTACCACAACCTTATAACGGTAATGGTATTAACAACAATTATGAAGGGGTCTATATCAACGTGGCGAGTGGTGGAGATCCAAGCATTTTTAGTTCAAGTAGTGCCGAATTAGTTACGGATAACTCGTGTAAAAAAATTGTCTATGCCGGTTTATACTGGGCTTCAGTTTATCCTACAGAAATCGCAACCAATCAAAGCGTTCAATTTGAAGGTTCTCCGAGACTAGATGACTGGAACCAAATAAAATTTAAATTACCAACTGGAGGATTTATTGATTTAGTTGCAGATACTGCTGCAGACCCACCAGGTGAAGAGGATGATATTATTTTTGATGGTTACGAATATTACGGTTCTGGAGTAGAAAATTCATTTAAGGATTCACCTATCATATGCTATAAAAACGTCACCAATTTAGTGCAAACTTTAGCTGAGGCTGATGGTAATTATACTGTCGCCAACTTAAGAGCTACCAGAGGACGACGACGTGGAGGTTGTTCTGCGGGTTGGACATTGGTAGTCATTTACGAAAGCCCACTACTACCAAGTAAATATATTACGCTTTTTGATGGCTATGCAGGAGTACAAAATGGCGCGGAATTAGATATTCCAGTTTCTGGGTATCAAACCTTACCTGCACCTTATCCTGTAAATGCTAATATTAGTGTAGGCGCTTTAGAGGGTGATATAGGTCTTGGTGGTGATTCTTT
>CAYMDB010000207.1:0-5770 GCA_964388865.1 uncultured Flavobacteriaceae bacterium | reverse complement strand
CAATTAAAATTCCTTTTTCTATTGTTGTAACATTTTTACAAACGCCAGAGCGAACTAAAAATTCGAATAATTCAATATTTCTATCTGACGAAAGAAAAATTTGTTCGTTAGTTGATAAAAGCTCGTGAACTTTTCCGCTTTTAATAAGCTTTCCTTTTCTGCATTAATATCGTAATACTTTGCCACATCACTATACACAAAAGGCTTCGCTGCGGTGTGGCTATTGGTACCAATAGCATTCATCTCAGCATCAAAATGCGCGTAATACGAATGTGTAAACGGTATATTGAGTTCGCTCGTATATTCTAATTTTTCATAGGGTTTAAGTTGGTCATTAACAGCATCAAACTCATGAGATAAAGTCGCGTTAAGGCTGTCTTTTTGAGTCATCTCATCATCATTAAGATTTGCTGAGACTTTAACAGGGGCTTTTAAAGGAATTTTTATGGTAATGCTATATTGAACAAAAGTGGGATTGCCGTTATAGGTCGCTGGCTGTATTTTTGGCAACAATTTAAAAACCCGTTTGCTTTCTTGGGTTAGTTCTTCATAAATAGCATCGGCATAAATGACTTTGAAAATTCCTTCTTTATCAACTTCAAATAACACTTGAATAGCGCCGTTGTAGGATTCCTTTTCAGCGACCTCGGGAACATTAAAATTTTCGTAAATAAAGTTATTTAAGGTGTAATTAAAACAGCTCTTTATATCGTTTATAATTTCAGATTCACACTCCTTAAATACCGGAGGCTTTTCGTAAGTTGACATTATTTGAGTAAATCCAACTGAAGACATTAACAGCATCGTCAATAGCAAAATACGCTTCATAAAAAACATTAAATTTTTAAGAGTTGAAAGATACTTATTTTTTTAGTAAGCTTTTACCGAAATATACCACAATAAAAAAAGCCTTTCAAAACGAATTGAGAAGGCTTTTATTGTTTTTTTTCGGACTTCTATCTGAAAATTATTCTAAAATATTTAAAACTCAAAACAGCTAATTGCGTTTTGAAAACTTTATTTTTTACTAAAACATTTATTTATTTAATCTTGTACTTGGAATACAATTGGAATAGAGAATGGCATTACCACTGCTTTTCCTCTTTGTTTTCCTGGCTTCATTTTAGGTAACTCACCAATAACACGTTTTGCTTCTTTTTCAAGACCTGGGTGAGGTCCTCTCGCCACAATACTTGTAATATTCCCAGTTTTATCAACCTTAAACTGAACAAAAATTCGTTTTCTTCCTGGTGGTAATCCTAAATCACTTGCTAAATCTGTATTGAATTTTTTACCAATGAATGCATTAACTTTTTCATTCATACATGCTTTTTTAGCGGCATTTCCTTTTTCATTTTCACAACCTGGAAAAACGGCTACATTTTCAATAACAGAGAATGGCACCTCGATATCTTCTTCAATTTCGTCAACGACAACTTCTTCAACTTCAACAATTTCTGTTTCCATTTCAGTTTCCGTAGACTCTATAACTGTTTCTTCAACTTCTACTTCATCTTCAACAACCTCAATGACTTCTGGTGCCGCTGGTGGTGGTGGAGGTGGTGGTGGTGGAGTGACAATCTGTTCTGTAATTGGCACCTCTTCTTCTAATTCATCATCTAAATTAAGCGAGTCTATAGCGATATCACTTTTATCATAGGTCTTATGGTTTATAGCCATATAGGTGACACCAAGCATTAAGGCCAAGCCGACTGCAAAGTAGATAGAGCTGTTGCGACTAACGTCTGATTTTGGATTTTTTTTAGGTTCCATTTTTTTAGGTTTTTATAACGCTCGCTAATTTAACTAAATAAATATAAAAAAAACAAAGCATTATGGGTTTTTAACTTAATTACATTATTTAATAATGCAATTAATGTGCCAAGGCTAACGCCAATACAATTTGCAATGAGATCATAAATATCATAGGTTCTTTTAGGATTGACTTGATGTTGTATTAACTCTAAAACCACCCCAAATAAAATTAAAAAGAAAAAAACTACTACCCTACCATTTTTCTTTTTTACCGTTTTAAAGTATGTGACCCATAAAAACGCTAAAACCACATAAGCTAAAAAGTGAAAAATTTTATCGTCATAGGAAGAGCCCAAACTAGGCACACCACTCAAACTAACAAGACTTGCAGTTATGAGTGTTAGCGTATAAATTATTGCAACTAATAATAGAAGCTTTTTAATCACTAATCAGCGCTTTATAATCTTCTGCTGATAACAAATGGTCTTGTTGCGATGTATCAGCAATTTTTAATTTTATCATCCAACCTTCACCATAGGGGTCTGAATTGACTTTTTCAGGGGCATCTTCTAAACTCTCGTTGAATTCAATAATTTCACCTGATAATGGCAAAAATAAATCTGAGACTGTTTTTACGGCTTCAACCGTGCCAAAAACTGCTTCGACGTCAAGAGTTTCTTCTAAGGTATCTACTTCTACGTAAACAATATCGCCAAGTTCCCCTTGTGCAAAATCGGTAATGCCAACGGTTGCGATATCTCCATCAACTTTTACCCATTCGTGATCTTTGGTGTACTTTAATTCTGCTGGTATATTCATGTTAATTGAACTGTATTAATTATAGAAACAAATGTAATTTTTTAATTGTTGACATTCAAGATTAATTTCCGAAATTATAACGTAGTGTTATACCCGATCTAAGCGAGGTTTGTGGAAAGGACGTCGAGATAGCAAAATCTGAAAACGTGTAATCAAAATAAAATATTGCTGTTAAATTTTTACTGAAAGCATAATCCGCGGTATATTTTAATCCCCAAATCGTTTGTCCTGCCGTAATTTGATTGTTTTCTAGATCTAAATATCTTATAATCGTTTTATTATCCCTAACCGAAATATCCGCTCGCATGTTTAAATCACTTACCACAATTTGTTTTGCGCCGGCGAGTTGCGATCTAATTCTGAGATCTTTTATTCGGTAACCCAAACCAAGTGTGTATTCTTTACCTTGTATTTCAGTCATTAAATTATTGTCAAAACTTAAGGATAAGGTTCGGTCTGTTTTAATTTCGGCAAGGACTTTTATAGAATTTTTCATCTCAAAATCTAAACGCACTAAAGGACTAAACTGTTCTTCTAAGTTGATATTGCTGTATAAGGTTTGATTTTTAAAATTACCCGATTGGCTTTCTAGGGCCTCACTTGGCTGGTCTTCATAGGCTTGACCTGTGTTACCGGCAGTGAAGTCTAAATTAGTTCTAAACTGGTTAATAGTATAGCGCGATCTGTAGCCATGTTGAATAGAAAAACGTCTAAATGTCTTCTTAAACCAAGGAATTCGCATCAAACCCGTGTACTTTAAAGTCCAATTAGGAATAGGAACATCTCTAAACGCTTCCGTGCTCACTTTTTCTGCATCAGCACCTTGGTAGGCTGCTAAGAAAGCTGGCAATAACACGCGCTGGCTATTTTTTCCAAATCCTTCAGGATAACCTTCGGCATCGGTGTTGAATGGAGTGGTACCATAAAATTCCCTAGCTAATCTATTGGCTACGATTAAACGATTAGCTCTAAAATCGTCAAAAGTAACCGATTGGTTTTCGTCGCTTTGACTGAATGCGGTCTTAATTAATGCTGTTGAAATATTAAAGTTTCCAAAAGAATTGGTAATTAAATCTTCGTATTGGTCGCTTAATCCATCCCCATTATTATCAAGGGCTCTAAAGCTTTCGGTTATATTGTTCGCATAGGTTCTGTTACCTATTAAATCAATCTTTAAATCACGCATAGGCTCTAAATTAATAGAGTAATCTAAGGTTGTGTTTTTAACCTCAGTGTATTGCTGATTAAAGTCTGGGAACGTAGTCAGCCATCCATTTCTAGCGGTTAATCCTCGTATATCACTTTGTCCCCCAAAAGTATAGCCTAGGGTTGGTCTTAAAGTCCCTATAAATCCTGGTGTTGGCAAGTATCCTGGGAGAAACGTTCCGTTATTTTCGGTATACCCAAACTGAATACGCTTTACCATAGTTACAATTTCTACTACCGTATTGTAAGCCTTTTTCCCAGTACTTAATTTATTAGGATCTTCTGCCTGTCCATCTTTAGTGGCCAAAGTAGCTTCTGGTTCTGGAGTACGTCTTTTTGCTGTTGGATTTCTATTTCGTCCTCCTCTTTGATTACCTTTTTTAACCAACCCTATAGTTTTGTATAAGGTTTCCATGTTTAAAGTAGAATTGATATTGTGTGTATTAGAATTCTGAATAGAGTGTCCTAAATTGTAAACATTACCATCTAGTTCTAAACCTTCATTTAAATCTGAACCTTTTTGCCATTGGAACGCCCCGTTATAAGCATAAGTCGTTCTTAAAAAACTTAGGGCAGGTATTTTATATAATGGTAGTTCGTAATTAACCTGAAGCTGTTGCGTTTGAAAATTTGGATCACCAAAATCAAAGAGGCCATCCCAAACATCTAATTCTGGATCTTGTAATCCATTAATACGATTGTCGATAAAATAATTTCTAACAATATTTGTATTGGCTGCGGTAAAGTTTAAACTCAAAGCATCTGTAATATTATAATTAATGGCATACTGAAAATCGAAGGTATAATTTCTTCTGAATAATTCTTCAATACCAATATTAGCCCCGCCAAGTTCTACTTCTCTAAATTTCTGTTTGCTAAATTGCCTGTTAATGTCTGTATTTACAGAAAAACTCGAGGGCAATAAATTGAGATTAAAGTCTTTTATTATCTTCCAATTTTTACCTGTAAAAAGCGAATCATTTTTCTTAAAAGGTTCTATCCTTAGAGGTTCAAAAGCATAGTTGTAATTCACACCAGCTCTGATATTTTGATCGAGGGCGTTTTCAATTTCAAAATCGCGATGTTCAACTTTATTGTAAGAGTAGTTAAAGGTTAAATTTTCAACATCGTAAAATTGTGGTTTCTCTTCACCTGTTCTTTGCTTTTTTACTCCGATAAAATTTATACTCTTTCGCTTGGTGTAATTTTCATTGACCTTGAGAATAGAATCTTGGTTGCTTGTATTATCGAGCTGCGTTTGCAATTCAATATCTCTGTAAAATTCATCAAATTGTGGAGTGATGGTCTCTTCACTTTGCGCGTAATTAAAAGGAATTTGAAGTCCCCATTTTTTTGGCAATAATTGTCCTAATTGTACATTAGTTACTACATCGTATTGTTCAACATCTTCTCTACTTCGTTCATTAGGACCTTGCTCAATACCACCAAAACCCATTGTACTGCGGCGTCCAGTTGCACTGATACTTGCAAAATCTGCAATATTAGAATCCATACTCACTACGGCAGCCCAACCTCCCTCATTATCTAACTCAGACATTCGCAGCTCGTTAAACCAAACTTCACCACAAGAATTTGTACCTGTAGAACCCGAATTTTTTACACCCACCATTAAAACTCTTATATCACCAAAATTAGGATTTCCTTTAATAGCAACGCGTTGCTGACCTGTTGCTAGTGGCGAAAACTCTGATACCGGAATTTCACCAAGTTGCCCATCCACAACATCGTAAAATGTGGGATCCTCATTGGCCAAGGACTGATCGAAAATACCCTTTGACTTTATCTGTTGAAGAACCTCTAAACGAATATTTATCTCATTTACTTTTGGCCAGATGCGCTCTTCAATACTACCGTTTGCCAAATCTGAAGGCAGTAGTGGCACTTCAATTTGATAAAAGTTTTGTTTAAAGTCGTTACCCATTCTGATAAATGCGATAAGTTCGCCTTCAGCAAGCGTTTGCCCTTCTTG
>CAYMDB010000206.1:0-5773 GCA_964388865.1 uncultured Flavobacteriaceae bacterium | reverse complement strand
AATATCTAAAACACCCTCACTTTCAATAATGGCGTCAAATTCAAAATCGGGCTCGCGATAACGATTTCTGCTATCTTTATTGCCGTTATTTTTTGAATTATTGTTAGTATTACGACTGTTTGTATTGTCCTTAGATGATCTATTTTGTCTATTATCATTACTCTGATTGGTATTAGAAGAACGTCTTTTGTCGTCATTCTTATCAGTAGTCTTTGGTGCCTGAGCCGTGGTATTAGGCTTGTTAGAGGCAGCGGGTTTTTCGGTATTTGTTTTACGCGTATTAGACTTTTGCGCTCGTGGCTTTGGTTTTTCTTCTTCTTTTTTATCTGAAAACTCAATAGCCTTTTGTTCTTGATTTTCATTAGGTTTCTGAGTTGTTCTTGCACGTCTCTGCGGTGGTTTATTCTGCGGTGCTGGCTCAGAAGCGCTCTCTGTTGTATCCACTTTAGCTTTAATAGCTTCGGGATTAGCAGCTTGGTAGTCAAGTATTTTATAAACTAAGTCTAATTTTTTTTGTGTACGATACTTAGGTACATTTAGCTTTTTAGCGATATCCTGCAATTCAGGAAGCTTTTTAGCTTTTAACTGGGAAATTTCAAACATTCTGTATGCTGTATATGTATTATAATTTGATATTATTAATTCAATATTTTCTAGATGAAATTGAAAGAGAAAAAAGTGAAATTAATTTGGAAGAATAGAGTTATGCAACACAGTGTGTTACTTCTTTCTAGTGCAATAATACGATTTTATTTTAAAATAAAATCTATCTTATTAAAAAATAAACTATTAATTTTGTCGAGCTTTTGAAAACAAAGTCATGATTCAACGCATACAAACACTCTATTTGTTTTTAGCCGCCGTTATATCTGGGGGGTTAATTTTTGTGTTTCATTTGTGGACAAACAACGAGGGAGCTGAAGTATTTGCCCAAGATAATTATATGTATTTAGCATTGTTTTTGGGATCTGCTTTACTATCTTTAGTTTCAATTTTTAATTTTAAACATAGAAAGTCTCAATTTGTTTTGGGACGACTTAATATCCTATTAAACTTTATTTTACTAGGAGTCTTTGTTTATCAATCTCTAAAGGTATCTGGAGAAATTAACGTTTCTGAGAAAGGTATTGGGATGCTTCTTCCTATTTTTTCTATTGTGTGTTTAGCCTTGGCAAACAAGGCTATTAAAAAGGATGAAGATCTCGTAAAATCTGTAGATCGATTACGATGAACCTAAAATCTTAGTAGTATTAGTGAAAAAAACCCAGACACTGCCGTCTGGGTTTTTTGTTTTTAAAACAAGTTCCATTCTAAATTCCCAACCTTGAATCCCATCCTAAATTCTTCCTAAAGTCCCATTCTAAATCCTTCCTTAAGGGAGGGACTTCTTACTCGGACAGGTTTTATAGGTAAGCGTCAGGAAAGAGAGTTCTCATAGTTTATTGAAAAAAGACGCTGTTTTCAGAAAAGTTTAAATACAATAAAATTCCCTTCCCTTTGAGAAGGGCTAGGGATGGGCTTATTCCCTTCCCTTTGGGAAGGGCTAGGGATGGGATAAAGGGCTAGAGATGTGATTTAGATGCGGGACTCAAATTCAATAACCTCCAAATCTTTAATAATTTTGCCTTCAATTTTAAAACGCAGCATGGTTCTTACCTTGTGTAATCCGTGTTTTCCTGCTGCACCTGGATTCATATAAAGTAAATTCAGTTTCTTATCGGGCATCACCTTTAGTATATGTGAATGTCCTGTAATAAAAAGATCTGGCGGATTCGCTATTAGGTCGGCCTTAACTCTCGAATTGTATTTTGGTGGATACCCGCCAATGTGGGTCATCCAAACGTCTACTTCTTCACATTTAAAACGATTGTGTAAGGGAAATTCAGTACGTGCCTTAGCATCATCAATATTGCCGTAAACGGCTCTTAATGGTTTTAAATTTTTAATTTTATCCGTTACACTTAAGTCACCAATATCACCAACATGCCATACTTCGTCCGCTTGTTTTACATGTTTTAATATCGCATCATCAATATAACTGTGGGTATCTGACAAAAGAAGAATTTTTTTCATAGGTATGTTTTGTGAAATCAGAATTCTAAGATGTATTTTTAATTTAGGATTTCTTTAGGAACTAAAACCTTTATCTTTGTAGCTTCTTGGGCAAAAATAGGCTATTCTTTTGAAATATTTTATAGAGTTTTCATACAACGGTAAGGCATATCACGGTTGGCAAAATCAGCCTAACGCCATAAGTGTACAAGAGGTTTTAGAGCAAGCTTTGAGTACCCTCTTACAATGCGATATTAGTGTTATGGGCGCAGGAAGAACAGATGCCGGAGTCCATGCCTCTCAGATGTTTGCACATTTTAATGTTGAAAGAGATCTTGATGTTGAGGATTTGGTGTATAAACTCAATTCATTTTTACCTAAAGATATTGCGATTTCAGATGTGTTTTTAGTGCAAGCTGAAGCTCATGCGAGATTTGATGCCTTAAGTAGAACCTATAGGTATAAAATTGCAACTTCAAAAAATGTTTTTGACTATGATTTTGCGTATCAACTTCAATTACCTTTAGATATAGAGGTGATGAATGAGGCCTGTAAAATTCTATTTCAGTATAAAGATTTTCAATGTTTTTCTAAAAGCAATACCGATGTAAAAACGTATAATTGCGTTATTAAGGAAGCTTATTGGACCAAAAAATCTAATGAATTAATTTTTACCATTACAGCAGATCGCTTTTTGCGAAACATGGTGAGAGCTATTGTAGGAACCATGGTGAATATTGGTTTAGGTAAATTAAGACCTGAAGATTTACATGATATTATTTCCTCAAAAAATAGAAGCAAGGCAGGATTTTCAGTGCCGGCGCATGGTTTGTTTTTAGAAGAAATAAAGTATCCAGAATCCATAAAAATAGAATAATAAATTAATGATATTTCCGTTTTTACGGAACTTAACATGGCAGAAAAAGGAAAAAAAATATTTGATTTATCGCTGTTTAAGCGTCTCTTGCAGTATATAAAACCTTACCGTACGGTTTTTATTATTTCACTTTTTTGTGTGTTGGGTCTTGCTATTTTTGGCGCCCTAAGACCTTATGTTTTACAACAAGCTATCGATACTCAAATTGCCTTAAAAAAATATGATGGTTTTGTATTTTACATTGCCATTATGCTCGCCTTACTTGTAGTTGAGGTGCTGTGTCAATTACTATTTATTTACTACGCCAGTTGGCTTGGTCAGTCGGTTGTAAAAGATATTAGAGTAAAGTTATTTCATCATATGCTCAAATTCAAAATGACTTATTTTGATAAATCGTCTGTAGGGGTTCTCATTACTAGAGCCGTTACCGATATGGAGCGTATTGCAGATATCTTTGGTCAAGGTCTATTTATGATATTTAGCGATATTTTAAAAATGACCGTGGTTTCAGGTATTATGCTGTATATGAATTGGAAGTTAAGCCTTATAGTGTTCACCACTTTACCGCTTATCTTGGTGGCTACCCGAATTTTTCAAAAGGATATGAAACGTGCTTTTGAAGATGTGCGTACTGAGGTTTCTAACCTGAATTCGTTTGTTCAAGAGCGCGTTACAGGAATGAAAATTCTTCAGTTGTTTACACGTGAAACCACAGAATACAAAAAGTTTAAAGCCATTAACGAACGTCATAAAAAAGGTTGGTTAAAAACCGTGTGGTATAACTCTATTTTCTTTCCAATCGCAGAATTTGTATCCTCATTAACCATGGGTGCTGTGATTTGGGTTGGTGGTTTAAACACCGTGGTTGGTGAAACTGCATCCATGGGCGATTTAATTGCCTTTACCATGTTTATACCTTTGTTATTTAGACCTTTAAACCAAATTGCAAATAAATTTAATACGCTTCAAATGGGAATGGTTGCCGCAGATCGTGTATTTAAAGTTTTAGATACCAATTCTAATATAGACGATATCGGTACGATTGAAGCTACGTATTTTAAGGGTCGAATTTCATTTAAAGAGGTTCGGTTTTCTTATATAAAAGATGAAGAAGTTTTAAAAGGCATTTCATTCGATGTGAAGGAAGGTGAAACTGTTGCTATTGTAGGTGCAACAGGTGCAGGAAAGTCAACCATCATAAATTTACTAAATCGTTTTTACGATATTAGCTCTGGAACTATTGAAGTTGATGGTGTAAATATAAAGTCCATGACCTTAAGTTCGCTACGAGGGCAAATTGCAGTAGTCTTGCAAGATGTGTTTTTATTTGCAGATACTATTTTAAATAACATTACCTTAAACAATGATTCTATAACGGAGGCAGATGTTGTAAAGGCAGCGAAATCTATAGGTATACACGAGTTTATTTCCAGTTTACCTGGTGGTTATCATTACAATGTAAAGGAACGCGGCGTGATGTTATCTTCAGGCCAACGTCAGTTAATTTCATTTTTAAGAGCCTTTGTGACCAATCCTAGTATCTTAATTTTAGACGAGGCCACCTCTTCTGTAGATTCATATTCAGAGCAATTGATACAAGATGCTACGGATAAAATTACCAAAGGAAGAACCTCAATAATTATCGCCCATCGTCTAGCAACTATACAGCAAGCCGATAAAATCATTGTGATGGATGCTGGTGCAATTGTTGAAATTGGCACCCACCAATCCCTGCTCCAAAAAGTGGATGGATATTACAAAAACCTCTACGAAGTCCAGTTTTTAAAGGCTGAGGCGGTTTAATTATATTCCTGGGTAGGTGGGAATCTATTGGATTTAAATCCGCGACACTCTGTTTCATGATATGAAAAGTACCTTGTTGTTTGCATACGTCTTGCCTTCTGCTTAAATGCAGTTCCTTCTTATTTTGGAGCGAAGTCTTCAAGCTTTATGGAACCAGTTGCCAGCATAATAATAAACCCTAGTATAGAAAGTCCAATGTAAACTACAAAGAATAGCCCTAAGGCTAGAATACTTTTTATAATTAGGCTCCCATAAGAGAGTTTAAAGATACGTTTTAGAATAAAGCAATGGTATGTAAACATTAATGGCCACATTATTATACCATAAATCATGTAATTACTTGGTGAAAAAATAAGAAATAGTTGACCCATAATAACCGAAACCACGGTTAATAAAGACATAGAGTAGAGGTAAATAATGATATGTTCTGTTAAATTATAGGACTTATTTAAAAAAACAATCCAAGAAATTAAGGCGAATAATGGTACTAGAAATGAGTAGATAAGTGAATTGTACTCCATTGATCCATTCATAGTCGATTCCATAAAACCTTCAGGAGCATTTGTATTTTCAAAAAAACTAGAAAAATCTAATGCATCAAGATAAAATTTCTTAATTATAAAAATGGAAAGTCCAGAGATAGTAAGAGCTAATCCAAAGAAACTGATTGGGCTGATGTATTTTTTTCTAACACCATCTATATAACCTGCAATGACATCTTCAGGATGCTTAAATAGCTGAACAAACGTTTTAAGCAGTTTATTGTCATAATTAAAAAAGGTCTCACTGAGATGTTCAAATAGATGCTTAAAGGTTAATCGTTTTCTAATCACCTTGCCGCCACAACTGCCGCAGTAGTCGTCTAATTCTAATAATTCGGTTTGACAATTTTTACAATTCACTATCCCAAATCTTTTTTAATTTTTTCCCGTAACTCGTCAGTATCCTTAAAGATTACAAAATCTCCACTTTTTAAATATGAAATTTGTCCTGTTTCTTCACTGACGGTAATGGCTAAAGCATCTGTTTTTTCAGTAATGC
>CAYMDB010000205.1:0-5806 GCA_964388865.1 uncultured Flavobacteriaceae bacterium | reverse complement strand
ACAGAAACCACGCAAGGTTTCTATGTCAGTGAGGTGCAAGAAGATACAGGAGCTGCAGCAGCAGGCATAAAAAAAGGAGATATTATTCGAAAAATTGATCAAGTTGCAATCAATAAATTTTCAGACTTAACAGGCTATTTAAAAACTAAGAGTCCGAATGATGTCGTAAGAGTCACCCTACTAAGAAATGGCGATGAAGAAATCTTACCAGTAACCTTATTAAAACCATCAACAACGGTGGTTAATACCATTGGATTTGTAAAAAATGCTTCTGAAAAAGAACTGAAACGTTATAATGCCGATTATGGAGTGAAAATTTCAAAATTTAATGAAAACTACAAGGATTATTGGAATAAATATGGTGTTGAAGAAGGCAACATCATTACCCGAATAAATGAGAAAGAACTCCGCTCAATTGACGATGTTCAAAACGCACTAAAAATGCGTGGCTTTAATGAACCTCTCCAAATAGAAATCGTGAACAAAAAAGGAGAAAAGGTGGTTTATAATTTTAGATAAAATCAAAAAAATCGTTTCAAAAAAACCCTTTAAGGTTATAATCTTTAAAGGGTTTTTATTTTCGACAAAACGTATTACGAAAACGATTGAAATATGTATTTTTGGACAAAATTTAATCTCTTTAAATCAAAAACAAATGAGTTTTAACGCCACTTACGAAAAAGAATTAGCGTTTCAAGCAGATCGTCGCAGAGCAACGGTAGAATTTATTAAAATTGTAAGCGATTTGTGGTACGATAAGTCTATTGAACTTGTTTTATTCAGAAACCAACTTATCGACAGAAATGTGAGCGAAATTCTAAAGCTCCACGAATATGCCGGCGAATTTGTTCAAAAACCAATCTCTATTTTCGATTCGGTGGAAATTGCACAAGCCATTAGCGCTTTAAACTTACCACCAGCAAAACTAGATATCGGCAAACTGACTTATGAATTTCATATAGAGGATCAAAAATATGGCAATGCTACCGCCTTTGTAGCCTCAAAACTTAGTAATGCCAAAAACAATAAAAGCATTGAGCCTAAAGATGTCGTTCTCTACGGATTTGGTAGAATTGGTAGATTAGTGGCGCGTGAGTTAATGACACGCACAGGAAAGGGAAATCAGTTGCGATTAAGAGCCATCGTTACCAGAGGAGTTATCGATGCTACGGTTTTAGAAAAACGTGCTTCATTATTGCGAAATGACTCTGTTCATGGTGATTTTTCGGGTTTAGTAAGTACCGATATAAAAAACAGTGCTTTAATAATAAATGGTACCACTGTTAAAGTCATTTCGGCAAATTCACCTGAAGATATCGACTATACTAAATACGGCATTAACAATGCCTTGGTTATTGATAATACAGGTGCTTTTAGAGATCAGGAGGCTTTGAGTAGACATCTTAAATCCAAAGGTGTAGAAAAAGTACTTTTAACCGCACCAGGAAAAGGAGTTCCTAATATTGTTCATGGTGTAAATCATTTGGAACACAACCCAGATACCGTTAATATTTTCTCTGCGGCTTCATGCACAACCAATGCAATAACCCCTATTTTAAAAGTGGTTGAAGATTCCTTCGGAATAAAAAGTGGACACATAGAAACCATTCACGCCTATACCAACGATCAAAATTTAGTGGATAACTTTCACAGTAAATACAGACGTGGACGTGCCGCAGCTTTAAATATGGTGATTACTGAAACTGGTGCTGGAAAAGCTGTAAGTAAGGCATTACCCACGTTAGAGGGAAAATTAACTTCGAATGCTATTAGAGTTCCCGTGCCAAACGGTTCTTTGGCAATTCTGAATTTAGAATTAGAAAGCGAAACTTCTATAGAAAGCATGAACACCATCATGAAAAAATATGCCCTTGAAGGAGATTTAGTGGAACAAATTAAATACGAAATCAGCGATGAACTTGTCTCAACTGATATTGTAGGTTGCTCAGCACCATCAATTTACGATAGCAAAGCAACTATTGTAAGAGCAGATGGTAAAAACGCTATCCTATATATCTGGTACGATAATGAATATGGTTACAGCCATCAAGTTATTCGCTTAGCAAAATATATTTCTAAAGTAAGACGCTATGCTTATTATTAGAAGCAGTGAAAAAGAAGTAACTAAAAAAATCTTGTCTATTGGCAAGATTTTGTTGTTTTTGGCGCAACCATAAGAGGTTTCGAGCATCTACTAAACAACTAAACAATCAACACTTATGAAAAAATTAATGGTTTTACTCTTGATGGTAGCTGCTATTCCCATCCAGAGCTGCATAAATTGGGGAGGAAATCCCGATGATATCGGTGGCTTCCCGTCCGGATCTTATGATCCAGTTATCATGAAACGCGATGTTTTTGAAACAAGCACAACCCTAGAAAACACTCCAAGAATTATTGAAAATTCAGGAAAAATTTATGTGAAAGGTGATTATATTTTTGTGAATGAAGTGAATAAAGGCTATCACATAATCAATAACACAAATCCTTCAAGTCCTGAAAATATCGCTTTTATTCAAATTTTAGGGTCTTCAGATTTAAGCATCAAAGAGAATGTGGTCTATGCTAACAATGCTACGGATTTGATTACTTTTATAATAGATGAATCTTCAGAAACATTAACCATTACAAAGCGAATAAAAAATATTTTTCCGCAAATATGGTCTCCGGAAGGCATGTCTTACTACAATCTTGAAGAAGATGATATCATTGTTAATTGGGAACTGATAAACTAAATGATATGAGAAAAATATATTCAATCTTAATTTTAGCCTTAGTACTTTTCAATTGCGATTCCGATGGTTCTAATGACTCCTCTGCATTTTCAGATAATGGTCAAGGTGGTTCACTTGCTCGATTTGCACTTTATGGTGACTATCTCTATGTGGTAGATGACACCAACCTCAATGTGTTTAGCATTGTGAATAAAGAAGAACCCGTGCAAGTCAATACTATTGCTATTGGTTTTAATATAGAAACTTTGTTTAATTATAAAGGCTTCTTGTATATTGGTTCTAGAAATGGCATGTTTATCTATGGCATCGATAATCCTGAAGAACCTAATTACCTTTCAGATGTGCAACATTTTACAGCTTGCGATCCGGTGGTTGCAAATGATACGCATGCTTTTGTAACGTTGCACGCTAATATTGGTTGTGGTACCAATATCAATGTCTTAGAAATTTACAATGTGACTGATGTTACCAATCCAGTGTTAATTTCGTCACGAAATTTAACGCGACCTATTGGCTTAGGACTCTATAATAACTATCTGTTTGTCTGTGATGATGAAGTTAAGGTGTTTAATGTTTCAGATCCGGAAAATTCGCAATTAGTCACTTCAATAGATGTGAATAGTTTTGATGTGATTATAAGAAACGGTGCCTTAATTTTAATTGGCGAAAATGGTCTTTATCAGTATAGTTTAGACGACAACGACATTACAAATATCTCGTATTTAAGTACTATCAACATCTAAATTAATAGTTCTACCGTATATAAATGGCTTATTCTTATGGATAGGCTATTTGTTTTTAAATTGCTTAGATATAGTTATAAAATTACTATCTTGGCGATACATTAATTTAATACAATCAAAATTACGTCTGCGATGAAATTCTTAACAAAAGTATCTGTAATCCTTTTAGTTACCTTTAGTTTGCAAACAATAACAGCACAATCAACAGAGGAAGACGAAAAACTATCCTTAAATAGCGGTTCAATCGATAATCAGTTTGAATATGTCATTCAGAAATCAGGTAGCTATCAAGAATATAAGGTGGTTAAAAAAACATGGATGAACACCCTGAAAGAACATACCATTGATTCCTTAAAGGCAGTACATAAAAATTTAGCGGATACAAAGGCTGTTGTTGAATCTCAATCTAAAGAAATTTCAAATTTAAAAACAAGTTTAGCGAATACGGAAGCTACTTTAGATAATACTAAATCCGAAAAAGATAATATTTCTTTACTCGGAATTCAAATGAGCAAGGCCAGTTATAAGGTTTTAATGTGGGGTATCATCGCTGCTTTGTTAGGATTTCTACTTTTATTTATCTATAAATTTAAAGGCAGTAATTCTTCTACACGTGAAGCCAAGTTAAAGGTGAGTGAATTAGAAACTGAATTTGAAGAACACAGAAGAAATGCTCTAGAACGCGAACAAAAAGTGAGACGTCAGTTGCAAGACGAATTAAACAAGCAGAAATCTTAAAAATTTAGAAATAGCAAACGAACCTCAATACCCTTAACGGTTTTTTGCTTCAATCCATTTGCTCATATACTTTGTACTTTGAAGTGTTTGATGCATTAAAATTTGACCAATAAAATTTGATGCTCTGTGCGATTGAAGCTGATTAGAAAGTGTTTCTACTCTGGCTTTAAATTCACTCTCAAAATGCATTTTATTAAAGCGTTGGTTTAAAACTCTAAATCCAATATTTTGACTACCCTTCCAGATTTCAGGATTTGTATATAACTGTACTGCTTTATTTGCGAAATCCTCAGGATGATTTTCCACAAAGCCATTCACATCATCATTAGCAATAGTTTCAAACATGCCCTCTGCTGCAATAGTTGACATAAGGCATGGGGTTCCATTTTGCATGGCATCAATCAGTTTACCTTTAAGTCCGGCGCCAAAACGCAACGGTGCTAAACAAACTTTGGCACTTCGCATGACTGTATGAACATCACTTACAAAACCTTTTATTAAAAAGCCTTCTTTTGTAGTGTTGAGCTGAGTCACTTTTTGGGACTCATAAGCTCCATACATATGTAATTCCGCATCTGGCAATTGTTGTCTAATTAAAGGCCAAATAGTTTGTTTTAAGTACAATACTGCATCAAAATTAGGGGCATGTAAAAAATTACCAATACTAATAAAGTGTTGTCGGGCTTTAAAAGACGGTACTAATTTTTGGTCAGATTCAGGAATTGGATCTATCAAAAACGGCAAATAATAGAGTAAATTATCGTCAATTTTAAATTGATTGATGAGCAGGTCCATTTCGGCTTCAGAAATAATTAAGCTTAAATCACAGCGGTATATGCTTGCTATTTCGCGTTTGGTAATCGTGTTTTGCAGATGAGAAATATTATATTCTTCGTTTTGTTTTACAGCCTGCTCTCTAGCCATTCGTAAACCATGAAAATCTTCGGTATCTAAAATTCTAAGTGCATCAGGACACTGTTCTGCGACGCGCCAACCAAATTGCTCTTCAGTCATAAAACGATCAAAGACGACAATATTTGGGTCTAATTCTGAAATGAATGTATCAAAAGAGGCATCGTTTAAAAGAATTGCTTTTGTCTCAACATTTATAGCCTTTAAATCAAAGCTATTGTCTGAAGTTTTAGCAGCTGAGGCAAATGTAATGTCGTAGTCTTGCTTTTGAAATTGTTCAATTAACTGCAACATTCTACTCCCCGCTGCAGAGCTCTTGGGCTCTGGCCAAACGAAACCTAGAATCAATACCTTTTTTTTCATGAAATCCTATACTAAATTCTAAATATTAGGTCTAAGGTTTGGAATTTGTTATTTGCTTTTTTGGAATTTCAACACTACTGTGGTGCTTTTAAAAAGGCATATTTAATGCGCTCTGTATTCACCCAATTTACAATGGCATCAATTTGATCTTGAGACAAATCGGCATCACCATGGGTCCAAGTGTAACTTGGCAATGGCATTTCCTTCTTTTCAACCTCTTCTGCCAGTTCTTCTAATTTATGGTCCTTTTTATTATCGGTATAATCATTCCAAAGCGACATATTAAAATGTCCTTTTCCGTCTTTTATGTGTTCG
>CAYMDB010000204.1:0-5825 GCA_964388865.1 uncultured Flavobacteriaceae bacterium | reverse complement strand
AACAGCACTCTTAGGAAAAGCAAAAGGGTACGAAGTTTTTGTATCCGATAAAGGGAAAATTAAACAAAAGTATAAAGACGTTCTTTCAAATAATGAGATTGAATTTGAAGAGGAAGAGCATACAGAATCAAAAATTCTAAATGCAGATCTCATCATGAAAAGTCCTGGGATTCCAGATAAAGTGGCATTGGTAAAACAAATTCGCGACGCAGGGATTACAGTACTCTCTGAATTTGCTTCAAGATTTACCGAAGCAACTTTAGTGGCCATAACCGGCAGCAATGGTAAAACCACCACGGCAACTTTAACGCATCATTTGTTAAAGCAGGATTTAGATGTGGGTTTAGCCGGAAATATCGGCGATAGTTTCGCCAAACAAATTTTAGAGAAAAATCATGAGAATTATGTGCTTGAAATCAGCAGTTTTCAATTAGATGATATCATAGATTTTAAACCTAAGATTGCGATTTTAACCAATATCACCCCAGATCATCTAGATCGCTATGATTATAAGTTTGAAAACTATATCGCCTCAAAGTTCAGAATTATTGAAAACCAAACAGAAAGCGATTATTTCATTTACGATGCAGATGACGAGGTGATTTCAGAATGGTTGAAACACCATACTATTCAATCCAAAAAATTGCCTTTTTCCTTGACGAAAGTCATTGACCAAGGCGCCTATTTAGACCATAATAAGATAATAATAACAATAGATAATACACAAATAATTATGCCGACAGACAATTTAGCATTAGAAGGGAAACATAACATTAAAAATGCAATGGCAGCTTCTACTGTGGCGCATTTACTCAAAATTAGAAAACAAACTATTCGCGAGAGTTTAGAAAACTTTCAAGGAGTTGAGCACCGCTTAGAACATGTGCTTAAAATTAATAAGGTGCAATACATAAACGATTCAAAAGCTACCAATGTTAACGCCACTTATTTCGCCTTAGAAAGTATGGATGCCCCAACGGTTTGGATTGTTGGTGGTATCGATAAAGGCAATGAGTACAAAGAGCTATTTCCTTTTGTAAATGAAAAGGTGAAGGCCATCATTTGTCTTGGGGTAGATAATGCTAAGCTTTTTGAAGCCTTCGGAAAAATGGTAGATGTTATTGTGGAAACTCAATACATGTCGGAAGCTGTAAAGATTGCTTATAAAGTTGCTAAAGCTGGCGATAACGTGTTGTTGTCACCTGCTTGCGCGAGCTTCGATTTATTCGAAAATTATGAAGATCGCGGAAGACAATTTAAAAATGCTGTAAGAAATTTATAAGCTGAAGTTTCCTCAAAGTGATTGGGATTCTGTTAGAAAGAAACGCTTTTGGGTTAACTATAAAAAATAGAAATAATTAAGTTCCTAGCTGGAAAGGCAAAGTAATAATGAAAGAGGTATTTAAACAAATAAAAGGAGATAAAGCCATTTGGGCTATAGTCACATTATTGGCTATTTTTTCCTTTTTACCGGTGTACAGCGCGGCGAGTAATCTCGCATATACGGCTGGAAACAGTAGTACCTTTTCTTTTTTTATGAAGCACTTTATGCATTTGTTTTTAGGTTTCGTTATTATGTTTGGTATTCATAAAGTGCCTTACAAATATTTTCGTGGCTTATCCATGATTATGATTCCGATTGTACTTGTTTTGTTGCTGGTAACGCTACTTCAAGGCACCACGATGGACGGCGCCAATGCGAGTCGTTGGATACAAATTCCCTTAGTAAACATGTCCTTTCAAACCTCGACTTTAGCAGCTGTGGTTTTAATGGTTTATGTGGCGCGATACCTGTCGAAGATACAAGATAAAGAGGTGACTTTTAAAGAAACCATACTTCCGCTTTGGATGCCAGTATTTTTCGTTTTGGTCCTAATTTTGCCTGCCAATTTTTCAACAACCGCCATTATGTTTTTAATGGTGATGATATTGGCTTTTATTGGTGGCTATCCTATAAAATACCTTGTGTTAATCATTGGAACGGGTTTAATTATTTTTACCATGTTTGTTTTAACGGCGAAGGCCTTTCCGGAGGTGATGCCAAACCGAATTGATACCTGGGTAAATCGTATTGAAAATTTTGCGAATGGAGAGGATACTGAGGCTGACTATCAAATTGAGAAAGCAAAAATAGCCATAGCAACGGGCATTACGCCACTTGGACCAGGAAAAAGTGTGCAAAAGAACTTTTTGCCGCAGTCGTCCTCAGATTTTATTTTCGCCATTATTATTGAAGAATATGGACTTTTTGGCGGTGTTTTTCTTTTGGTATTGTATTCGTGGTTGCTGTTTAGAATCGTGATTGTTTCACAAAAATCAGATTCAGTTTTCGGGAAATTGCTGGTATTAGGAGTGGGTTTACCCATCGTTTTTCAGGCCTTAATTAATATGGCAGTTGCTGTAGAATTATTTCCTGTCACTGGTCAGACCTTACCATTAATAAGCAGCGGTGGGACATCGATTTGGATGACCTGCTTGGCTATAGGAATTATTTTAAGCGTCAGTGCAAAACGAGAAGAACTAAAAGAAAAAGAAGCATCCGAGGAAAATCCTTTGGATATTTTGAGCGAAGCGATATAAATGAATTCCTGAAGGAATTCATCATGTACGGTCCCCTCGTGAGGGGACCATAAAAAAACATTAAAAACAACAACAACGAAATTTGAAACAAAAACCAACATACAAATTTATACTTTCGGGAGGCGGAACAGGTGGACACATCTATCCTGCTGTTGCGATTGCAGACGAGTTGAAGTCGCGCTATCCCGAGTCTGAATTTTTATTTGTTGGTGCTTCAGATCGCATGGAAATGGATAAAGTGCCCCAAGCGGGTTATAAAATTGAAGGGTTGTGGATTTCCGGAATTCAACGAAAATTAACGCTTCGAAATCTCGCATTTCCATTGAAATTAATAACAAGCTTGCTGCGTTCACACAAAATCATACAGACTTTTCTGCCCGATGTCGTTATTGGTACTGGCGGTTTCGCAAGTGGTCCCTTGCTACAAATGGCAACCTTTCGCAAAATTCCTAGTCTTATTCAAGAGCAAAATTCGTTTCCGGGGATTACCAATAAATTACTCGGTAAAAAAGTCAACACGATTTGTGTGGCCTATGAAGGTTTAGAAAAATACTTCCCGAAGGAAAAAATCAGATTAACAGGAAACCCCATTCGAAAGGACTTGTTAGCGGTAAAGAGTAAACATATTGAAGGACAAGTTGCCTTCAAATTAATTCATAGCAAACATACGCTTTTGGTTTTAGGGGGAAGTTTGGGAGCGAGACGCATTAATCAACTCATCGAAACACACTTAGAAACCTTTAAAACGCTAAATGTTCAAGTGATTTGGCAATGTGGTAAACTGTATTTCGATCAGTATAAACAGTATAACGAACTGCCTCATGTGCAAGTACATGCCTTTCTAAATACTATGGATATGGCCTATGCAGCGGCAGATGTCATCATTTCTAGAGCTGGTGCTATTTCGGTTTCGGAATTATGCATCGTAGGGAAGCCTGTGATTTTTATCCCATCTCCTAATGTTGCCGAAGATCATCAAACCAAGAATGCCAAGGCAATTGCCAATAAACATGCGGCCATTCTAATAAGAGAACAAGATTTAGAATCTGATTTCGAGATCATATTTACCGACTTGGTTTCAAATCAAGAAAAACGAAACCAACTAAGTAAAAATATTGAGGGATTGGCCCTTGTCAATGCCACCAACGACATTGTTAATGAAGTAGAGCAACTTTTAAAAGTCAAGCCGTCCTTTCAAAAGGCGGAAACTAAAAAATAATGAATAAAGAAACCAAAGCATATAACGATAACATCGAGCAAGCCCTTTCTAATGGGCAGGTTTATGGTTGGGCTTCTAGCATCTATTTCATCGGTATTGGTGGAATAGGTATGAGTGCTTTGGCCCGTTATTTTTTAGCGAATGGCAAACAGGTTGCTGGTTATGATAAAACACCAACTGAGCTTACAAAAGCCTTAGAGGATTTGGGAATTGTTGTTCATTTTGAAGATACAATTAAAGGCTTTAATAAGGCATTCTTAAATCCTGAAGATACACTTGTGGTTTATACGCCTGCTGTACCGAGAACGCATGTCCAATTAAATTATTTTAAAGATAAAGGATTTAAGGTACTAAAGCGTTCCACGGTTTTGGGTGAAATCACTAAACAAACGGTTTGCTTGGCGGTTGCTGGTACGCATGGTAAAACGACTACGACGAGTATTTTAGGACATTTATTGAACGTTTGTGATGTTCCTGTTACGGCCTTTTTGGGTGGCATTAGTGAAAACTACAATTCCAACCTAATTATAAACGGCACTGAGGTTACGGTTGTGGAAGCCGATGAGTTTGATCGTTCCTTTTTAACGCTATCGCCAGACTTTGCTTGCATAACTTCAATGGATGCGGACCATTTAGATATTTATGGGGATGCTTCAGAACTCATAAAGTCATTTGCAGATTTTTCTGAGCGTATCAAGCCAAACGGAAAACTTTTTATTAAAAATGGTCTGCCGCTTCAAGGCATCACTTATGGAATTGGAGATGATTCAGATTACTCTGCTCAAAATATACGGATAGAAAACGGGACTTACGTGTTTGATGTAAAAACACCTACCGGACATTATAAAGATTTCAAATTTAACCTACCTGGTAGACACAATCTGTCGAATGCACTAATTGCCTTGGCGATGGCTGCCGAATATGGATGCCCTCACCAACAGCTCGCCAAGGGATTAGCATCTTACACAGGTGTCAAACGCAGGTTTACTTATCAAATTAAAACAGAGGATTTTGTGTTTATCGATGATTATGCTCATCATCCTGAAGAAATAAAAGCCGTGCATCAGGCGATTAGAGAAATGTATCCTGAAAAAACTGTACTCGCAGTATTTCAACCGCATTTATTCAGCAGAACAAGCGACTTTATGGATGAATTTGCTGAAAGTCTTTCAAAATTTGATGAGATATTGTTACTCGATATTTATCCAGCAAGAGAGGTGCCTATTGAAGGAATCAATTCAAACGTGTTGTTAGATAAAATTGAAAATTCGAACAAAAAATTAATTCAGAAGTCAGAATTAATTCACCATATAAAACAATCTAAGGCTCAGGTGGTATTAACCATTGGAGCAGGAGATATCGGCGAGGAAGTTAAACATATTAAAAAAGCTCTAAGTCGTGAAAATTAATTATAACTATATAAAAGGTATTGGGTTGCTGATTCTGGTCGGGTTTTTATTTGCCTTTTCAAACCAGAGAAATGAGGTGCGAAAGGTGGCAAAGACCCATATAAAATTTATAGGTGAAAACAAGCTGTTTATTACAGATGCCACTGTTAGTAAATTGTTAATACAAAATCAAGAAGCAATAGCGGAGCAACCTAAAGAAATTATAGATTTGAATACATTGGAAACTGCCCTAAATTTAAATCCAATAATCAAGAAAGCAGAAGTGTTTATGTCAGTAAACGGTGAGCTTTCCGCCGAAATTGAACAAAAACGACCTATTGCAAGAGTTCAAACGGATGCATCCTATTATATAGATGACGAAGGTACCTTTATGCCTTTGTCCTCTAATTATGCTGCACGAGTTCCACTTGTTACGGGAAATATTGAGAAAAATAAGCTTCAAACGGTTTTTGAGTTTGCAAAAGCTGTTGATGAAGATGAATTCTTAAAAAAACATGTCATTGAAATTCGTCAAAACGACGATAATACCATTGATTTTAAAATTCGTAAAAGTGATGTTGTGGTTCATGTAGGGACTTTAACACAACTTGACAAGAAGATAAATAATTTTAAAGCCT
>CAYMDB010000203.1:0-5838 GCA_964388865.1 uncultured Flavobacteriaceae bacterium | reverse complement strand
CAAGGTACTAAATTTATGCGTTTTCAGCTTTAAAAGCCTTTAATTTTTCTGTTAATTTAGGAACAACGTCAAAGGCATCACCAACAATTCCGTAGTCTGCTGCCTTAAAGAATGGGGCTTCAGGATCTGAGTTAATAACCACTTTTACTTTTGAAGCATTAATACCAGCTAAATGCTGAATAGCACCAGAGATCCCAATAGCAATGTAAAGGTTAGAGGCTACAGGCTTCCCAGTTTGCCCAACGTGTTCTCCATGTGGTCTCCATCCTAAATCTGAAACAGGTTTAGAACAGGCTGTTGCAGCGCCTAAAACATCGGCTAAGTCTTCAATCATGCCCCAGTTTTCTGGACCTTTTAAACCACGCCCGGCTGAAACTACAATTTCTGCATCGGCTATACTTACTTTATCGGTGGCTTTATCAACCGAGGTAACCGTAACACCAGAGTCTGGTAGTGACGGAGAAAACTCCTCAATAGAAGCAGTTCCGCCAGATTCTACTAATCCGAAAGAATTGTTAGATAAACCCAAAAGTTTTACCTCTGTTGTAATTTCAGTATTGGCAAAGGCCTTATTGGTAAAGACTGAGCGTTTTACCGTAAACGGATTGACACGAGACGGTGCTTCAACCACATTAGAAACATAACCCGCTTCTAAGGCTACGGCTAGTAGTGGAGCTAAGTATTTACTATCTGCGCTAGAACTCACTACGACCACTTTGGCACCTTCTTGTTTTGCGGCTTCCGAAATGGCAGCAGCATATAATTTAGCATTAAATTTGCTTAAAGCGTCGTTTTTTATAGAGAGCACCTTTGAGGCTCCGTAATTGCCTAAACTTTCCGTAGTATCGGCATTAACAGCAACAGCAGTCACTGAGGTGCCCATTTGATCTGCGATTGCTTTGGCATAAGAGACCGCTTCTAAAGCTATTTTCTTTAATTTTCCGTTTTCTGATTCTGTATATACGAGTACTGACATTTTTTTCTAAAATTTTAAAATTGCAAAACCTAAATTCCTAACGTTTTATTTGGAATTTGAGATTTGAATTGTGTTATTTATATCACTTTCGCTTCGTTGTGAAGCAAGTTTATTAGTTCATCAATATGGTCCGCGTCCACTAAAGTTACGGCACCTTTTGGGGCCGGTTTTACAAAACTTACAGCCTTGGTTTCTGCTGTGCTTTCTAGGGGCTCAACAACCGATAGTGGTTTTTTACGCGCCATCATAATCCCTCTCATATTAGGAATACGCAAATCGCTTTCTTCTACCAATCCCTTTTGGCCGCCAATAACTAAAGGAAGTGATGTGTTAACGGTTTCTTTTCCGCCATCTATTTCTCTAATAGCTTTTACATTTGTGCCGTCAACTTCTAGACTTATGCAATTGGTTACAAAATTGGCATTCACCATTGATGCTAACATACCGGGCACCATACCACCATTATAATCAATAGACTCTCGTCCGGCAATCACCAAATCGTAACCACCATCCTTAAAGACTTTAGCCAATTCCTTAGCTACAGAAAAACCATCAGTAGCTACTGTATTTACTCTAATCGCTGAATCGGCTCCAATAGCTAATGCTTTCCTTAGGGTAGGTTCTGTTTCTGCACCACCAACATTAACAACGTCGACACTTGCTCCTTGTTTTTCTTTAAACCACATGGCACGTGTTAAACCAAATTCGTCATTCGGATTAATAACATACTGAACCCCATTAGTATCAAATTTAGTGTCGCCATCTGTAAAATTAATCTTTGAGGTGGTATCAGGTACATGACTAATACATACTAATATCTTCATAAAAAATTATTTATTTAAACGTGTATTCTAGTTGACGAAGATAACTATAATAATTTGAATTTTACTATGCGTGCATAATAAAATTTTGTGAAAATCGCAGTTTTTAGGGCGTTCATTGTTAATTACCTAGTTATTTACACGTTTTTGCATGGTGTATCTATGTTTTTACTGAATATTGATGCGCTTCCCTTATGTCGCTTCAGAAAGAGCACAAGAAGAAAATCAATACCTTTTAATAGGCATAAACCTGTATCGTCGCATTAATGCTTCAAAAATTTAAAGACCTTTTGCTGATTGTTTGAGTTGGAGAGTCTGATGAAGTATAATCCCGAAGATAAATTTGAAATATTTAAACTGTTCTCTTTAAATGTTTTCTGCATGATTTGTTGTCCGGAAACACCATATATGTCCACACTTATAGGTTGATTGTTTCAATTGGAAACATGTAAATAGGGGTTGTTTTCTAACTCATAAGGTCTCATGAGACTAAATGTTTGATCTTCAATTGAGAGATTACTTCTGGAAAATTCTATGATATGTTCACCAAAAACTAGATTTTCTCTATAAAACCGTAGCGTTTCATTTTCCGAATCTAGCGTTACTCTTATGTCGCCGATTGCGAAGTTATGTGGTGGACAGACAATGTCTAAAAGGTCAAATATAATAGCTTCAATGTTGTGGCAAGGTTGCGTATTTTCTGATATTGCTGATGTGAACGGCATTAATTCCCATAATTGTAGATAATTACTGTCATTGTTAAACTCATTAGGGTTTCCACCAGATAAGGCAATTTAAAATTCATTACCACAAGATGTTGTTCCGTCACTTTCCATGATTAGCAATTCTGTTTCTACATCGTAATTGAAAATAACTCTAAAATTGAAATCGGCTGGGACATCAAAAAGTGTGCACGGATTATTTTGACATGGATCTGCATCGGAAGTACTTTTAAATTGTGTAACATCATACGAGTTACCTTCGACTGCCTCTATAAATTCTGAATTTATAGGGGTTCTAATTGGTAGGGTATCGAATGAATATGAAGATAAAATTTTACAAACATCAAATGGAATTTGAGTTAAGATGTCTTCAGCTAATGATTTCGAATTATACGATAAAGTGAAATATTTTAGAGCTTCTTCTGATGAGGAATTCGGATAGGTCTGATAAAAATCGTAAATAATATAGTTAGAAAATAGAGCAGTTATATAATCTTGGGCAAAGGTTAAATTGAAAGTGCCATCAGGATTGGGTGATGTCTCAGGTATATCTGAACTGTTTTCAATCTTTAATTCTGAAATTATAGCAGGACAAAGTAGAGTTTCTTGGGCGCCAACAAAACGAGATACTAATATTAATAAACACAAAAAAATACATTTTTTTATGGTCATAGCCCCATTAAAATTGATTAGGAATTCCAAGTTACAACTATTTTCTTTTTCACTTCCCATTTAATGTTATTTTATGAGCTTTAATTATTATTTTTGCTACTCGATTAAAAAAAAGATAATGAAGACAATTCAATTTAGAGAAGCGATTTGCGAAGCCATGAGCGAAGAAATGCGCAGAGATGAAAGTATTTATCTTATGGGTGAGGAAGTGGCCGAATACAATGGCGCCTACAAAGCCTCAAAAGGAATGTTAGATGAATTCGGACCGAAACGTGTCATAGACACCCCTATTTCAGAACTCGGTTTTGCTGGGGTTGCCATTGGGTCTACGATGTCGGGAAACCGTCCTATTGTAGAATATATGACCTTTAACTTCTCGCTCGTTGGTATTGATCAAATCATCAATAATGCGGCTAAAATCAGACAAATGTCTGGCGGCCAATTTAATTGTCCTATTGTATTTAGAGGTCCAACAGCCTCTGCAGGTCAGCTAGGAGCCACACACTCACAGGCTTTTGAAAGTTGGTTTGCCAATACCCCAGGACTAAAAGTTATTGTACCCTCCAATCCATACGATGCGAAAGGCCTTTTAAAATCGGCTATACGCGATGACGATCCTGTTATTTTTATGGAAAGTGAGCAAATGTATGGTGATAAAGGCGAAGTGCCAGAAGGAGAATATACCATTCCTATTGGTGTCGCTGAAGTAAAGCGCGAAGGTACCGATGTGACCATTGTGTCTTTCGGTAAAATTATTAAGGAAGCTTACATTGCTGCCGAAGAATTGGCTAAAGAAGGCATTTCTTGTGAAATTATAGATTTGCGTACCGTACGTCCTATGGATAGAGATGCGATTTTAAAATCTGTAAAGAAAACCAATAGACTAGTGGTCTTAGAAGAAGCATGGCCTTTTGGAAATGTGTCTACAGACATCGCCTATTTAGTGCAATCTGAAGCTTTTGATTACCTCGATGCCCCTGTTGTAAAAATTAATACAGCAGATACCCCCGCACCGTACTCACCTGTGTTGTTAGAAGAATGGTTTCCAAACAGCGACGACGTTGTTAAAGCCGTTAAAAAAGTAATGTACAAATAAATAAATAGTAACTTACTGCGTTTTATAGACTTCATTAACAACCCTGACGCTATTTTGTAGCATGGTTGTTGATGAAGTTTGTTTTTTTATGAAACGCACCTTATAACAAACTTAAAACCCAACAGAACAATCCCTAGGAAATGACTGGTAAGCGTTTTAAATCCTTAGATATCAACACATGAACATAAAACTATGTATCGCTTTTTTAAGCCTCGGTTTTTTTTCCGCCTTCGCGCAGACAAAAGTGAGTGGTCATGTGTTTAGTGAAAATAATGAGCCTATACCCTTTGCTAACGTTCTGTTTAAAGGATCTACAATTGGAACGATAACCAATGAAGACGGGAAATTCTATTTAGAGGCTGACAAAAATTGGGACACCTTAATTGTTTCCTTTTTAGGTTTCGAAAGACTCGAAATACCAATAACAAAACGCGTTAATTACGATTTAAAATTTATTCTTAAAGAAGAGACATCCTCCTTGAACGAAGTCTTTATCGTTACCGGTAAACAATCAAAAAAAGCTTCTGAAAATCCGGCTATTCGTATTTTAAAGAAAATTTGGGAACGCAAACGCTTCAACGGTTTAAGCCAATTTAAGCAATACGAATACGATCAATACGAAAAAGTAGAGTTCGACCTCAATACCATTGACAGTGCCTTAATTAAAAGTAAACTCTTCAAAGGAATGGAGTTTGTCTTTGAGGAGGTGGATACGTCTAACGTTACAGGCAAAACCTATCTCCCTATTTTTTTAAACGAATCGGTTAAAAAGATTGCAGGCGATAATACCATCAATAAAGAACGCGAGGATCTTATAGGAAATAAAAACTCGGGCTTTAGTAACAATCAAATCATCATCGATTTTATAGACGATTTGTATTCAGAGTATAATGTTTACGATAATTATCTTAAGTTTTTCGATAAGAGTTTTGTCAGTCCGCTTAATAGAACGGGTATTCAAACCTATAATTATGTCCTGTCTGATAGTGCGTTTATTGGAGATAAGTGGTGTTACAATATTATATATTATCCACGACGAAAAAATGAACTGACGTTTAAGGGAAATTTTTGGGTGAATGATTCCACCTACGCTATCAAAGAAATAAATCTTCAGGCGTCTAAAAGTGCCAATATTAACTGGGTAAAAGAAATTTATATAGAGCAAGAATTTGAGGTTTTAAACGATTCTGTTTTTCTAATTAAACGCGACTACTTCCTATCGGATTTTGCCTTAAATAAAAAAGAAAAATCACGAGGCGTCTACGGAAAGCGCACAACCCTCTACGATAATTACATCTTCAATCAACCCAAGGATAAAGAATTTTACGATAAGGTAGTGTATAATTATGACGAGGATGTCTATAATAGAGAAGATGAGTTTTGGGCGATCAATAGGCTTGAAGCCTTAAATAAAGATGAAAAAGGAGTTTACAAAATGCTAGACACCTTAAAAACCGTTAAGAAATTTAAACGGCTTTACAATTTAGGTAGTATTCTAGCTTCGGGTTATGTTGAATTTCCGAGTCTAAATCTAGACTACGGCCCTATATT
>CAYMDB010000202.1:0-5841 GCA_964388865.1 uncultured Flavobacteriaceae bacterium | reverse complement strand
ACTTATTTTACTGATAATTAGATTGTTGAACTGTTTTTAAGGGGCGACTAATTAATTTATTATCCATTTCTATATGAGTTGAAGGTGTGCATAAATTCCCTGGTGGACGTGGTTCATTTTTGGTGACACCACCATGTAATTGGAATTCTAAAGACAATGGGAAACCTTGATTTTTAAGCATACTTTCAGGAGATTGGCAATGAATCATAATGCCACTATTTTTTTCAGCCCATGGCTGACCACCTTCAACTTGCTCACCTAAAAATCTGTATTGCAATCTTAATTTATAATTGCTAAACGGTGTTTTATAAAATAAATGTCCATATTCATCAGTAAAACTATCGTAATTTTCATAAGATACTTTTAGAACCCCCTGTTCAACTCTAAATGTATTCCTATAATTTTTGTTAAGACTATAGCCTTTAATTTTAGGGATCCATCCTTCTAAGTTTGTTCCATTAAATAGAGGTTTCCACTTTTTTTTTAAAACGTAACCACTCTTATCATTTTTTGCGTTTTGTTGCCGATTCTCTTAGCAATTAAAAATCACACTTAAAACGATAAGAATGCATAGTTTTGAGAGGGATTTCAAATTACAGAGAATAAGACTTTCCTCCAGTTAATTCTTGTAAATCCCCACAATAATACCGTGAAGGAACAGGATCATAAACCAAAACATTTTCCCCAATTTGCTCAGTAGTTAAATAGGCATTAATAGTCATCCATTTTAAATTATTTAAAAACTCTGATACCGTAAATGCTAATGACTCTGGATCCGCCTCTCGCTCTAGATCAATCTCATCTTCAAGGAGCATATTTTTGTCTAGATGACCTTTTATATCCTCTTCGGTTATATCTTTCACAGTGGCCTCTTCTGTATTTGGCATTAAGTTGGCAACCATATTTTTAAACGCTATTTTAATATGTTGTTGCGTTTCATCATCTGAAACTTCATAAAAATAGCGATCAATAAATTGAGGCACATTCAATTCTGTTGCAGAAGGTAAGTCTTGTGTTTTCGGTAAAAAAATATTTACCATTTTTGTTAAAACAATACCTTGGTCGATTGTTAAAAACTGTGGTGTCCAAGTTTTTACATCACTTGTGCAGCTTTGTAAAAGACTTATAATAGTAGGTGTTGCAACAAAGAACCCAGCCGCTAAACCTATATTTTTTATGGCTTTTCTTCTATTCATGATTAAACGATTAAGCGTTAGTTTTCTTAAGTTGTTCCGCAGCATGATTCGCAGCTCTTGCTGTGAATGCCATATACGTTAAAGACGGGTTTTGACAACCTGCAGAAGTCATAAATGCTCCATCTGTAACATAAACATTGGGACAAGCATGTATTTGGTTGTATGCATTTAAGACCGATGTTTTAGGATCTCTTCCCATACGCGCTGTACCCATTTCATGAATACCAAGTCCCATCCCTCTTCCTTCGGGACTGTCATAACCCTCTACATCTTTAAACCCTGCTGACTTCAGCATTTTCATGGCTTGTTCTTGCATATCTTTTCGCATTGCCATTTCGTTTTCGCCAAAATCGGCATCAAAAGTTACCGTCGGTAAACCCCATTCATCGCGCTTATTATAATCTAGATACATTCTATTATTACGATCTGGTAAGGTTTCTCCAAATCCTAGGAGTGTAATTTTCCATTCACCAGGTTTTAAAATGGCTTCTTTCAGTTTTGGTCCATATTTTAATTCTGCTACCATTTCAGAAATATTCGACCTAGTCGCTCCACCTTGATAACCGTACCCTCTCTTAAAATCTGGAACATCTGTATTGCCACCTAAATTTCTAAATCTCGGAATATATAAACCGTTAGCTCTTCGACCTTTATTTATTTTCTCTTCAAAACCCTCGGCTGTAGCTGTGGCACCAACATGAAAGTGATGATCCATAATATTTCGGCCTAGCTCACCACTATCGTTTCCTAATCCGTTTGGAAAACGCTCTGATTTTGATTGTAATAAAATAGCTGCAGACGCCATGGACGAGGCACATAAAAAGATAACTCTTGCTTTATAAATATGCGTTTCTTTCGTTTCTGAATCAATGACCTTAACTCCTATCGCTTTTTTTGTGACGTCATCATAAATCACTTCATGTACAATAGAGTTTGGCCTTAGCGTCATGTTCCCTGTTGCCTCAGCAACGGGAAGTGTGGACGAATTACTGCTAAAATAGGCACCGAAAGGACAACCTCTAGCACATCTATTTCTATATTGGCAGGTACTTCTTCCCAATCCTGGTTTAGATCCCTCTGTAATATGTGCTGTTCTACCTATGGTTAAAACCCTACCATCGTCAAAATTTTCTGCAAGTTTGGCCTTTAAGGCTTCTTCAACACAGTTTAAATTCATAGGTTTTAAAAGCTTTTGATCAGGCAATTGCTTTAATCCTAAATTTTCACCACTTACACCAATAAATTCTTCAACCTTATCATACCAAGTCTCAATATCTTTATATCGCACAGGCCAATCTACGGCAATGTTTTCCTTTTTATTGGCTTCAAAATCAATATCACTAAGTCTATAGCTTTGTCTTCCCCACATTATGGAACGTCCACCAACATGATAGCCTCTAATCCAATCAAAACGTCTATCTTCATTATAAGGATGTTTTAAATCATCTACAAAAAAATGCTCTGTTTCGGGTCTGGTCACATAACCTGTTCTATGTTGTTTTGGTTTACGTGCTATGACCTCTCTAGTGGCCATATTTCCATTAGGAAAATCCCATGGATCCTTATTTGCCGTAGGATAATCTTCAATATGCTTTACCATTCTTCCTCTTTCGAGCACCAAGGTTTTTAAGCCCTTTTCACAAAGTTCTTTAGCGGCCCAACCACCAGAAATGCCAGTTCCTACAACAATAGCATCATAGTCTTCTAAAAATTTAGGGTTAGTAATCATTCTTTAGTAGTAATTAATAGTTAGTAATTAATAATCTATATTTTGCGATAAATAATATGAATTCCGCAATTTGAGGATTAAAATAGTTAAACATATTTAATTATTGTTAAATTGGGATCTAAAAATGGCTTGTGGAAAAACGAAAAGGTTTTCGAAAAGGAAATATTGTTTTTTATTTTCAAAATTAATTTACCAATTTAAAAATTTATACATTTCAATAATTTATTAAAATTCACAACCAAACCAAGATGAATTATCAAAAACTGTCACAAAAAATAACATTATTCATAATCCTGAGCCTAGCTTTAAATTTTATCGCTTGTAAGGACAATAAAAGAGAAAACTCTATTGAACAATTCGTTCAGCAAGACAGCAAAAAAGAACCCTTCTTTAAATTATCTCTTGCACAGTGGTCACTGCACAGAACGTTTAACGATGACGGTGTTGACCCTTTTAAATTTGCTGAAATTGCAAAGGCAGATGGTTTTGAGGGCTTAGAATACGTTAATCATATCTATGCGAAACAAATTGAAGCCTTAGGTTTTGACACTGTTATTGATTCTTTGAAAGCTTTAAGTGAAACTGCAAACATGGGCAATGTCTTAATTATGATTGATGGTGAGGGAGATTTAGCCAACCCAAATAAAGACGTACGAAATACCGCAGTAGAAAACCATAAAAAATGGGTTGATGCGGCTCAAAAATTAGGCTGCCATTCCATCCGCGTGAACACCTTTGGTACAAATGACCCACAGCTTTGGGTACCTTCTGTTGTTGATGGATTGACAAAACTTTCAACTTACGCCGCTACTAAAAATATTAATGTCTTATGCGAGAATCATGGTTGGTTATCCTCAAATGTTCCTATTCTAATGGAAGCTATAAATCAAGTCAACATGGATAATTGCGGAACGCTACCTGATTTTGGAAATTGGTGCGTAAAACGAAAAGATGGCGCACAGTGGGGAGATTGTTTAGAGGTATATCCAGACAAGTATGAAGGAATTAAAACGATGCTCACCAAAGCAAAAGCGGTAAGTGCAAAAGCTTATGATTTTGATGAAAATGGAGACGAAACTACTTTAGATTTTCCTAGAATTATACAAATGGTAAAGGACTCTGGTTACACAGGCTTTATTGGTGTTGAATATGAAGGTGATCGACTTAGTGAAAAAGAAGGTATATTGGCAATTAAAGATTTGTTGTTAAAATCTGCCCAAACTGTCAACTAATTGAAATCACCACTAACCTAACTATCAGATGAAAAAATCAACACAAATTCAGTTATCAATAATGATGTTTCTCGAATTCTTTATTTGGGGGGGATGGTTTGTAACACTGGGCTCTTTTTTGGGCAACAACCTAAGTGCAACCGGAGCCGAGGCAGGTATGGCTTATTCTACCCAATCTTGGGGAGCCATTATCGCTCCGTTTATCATCGGTTTAATTGCAGACCGTTTTTTTAATGCTGAAAAAATATTAGCTGTACTCCATTTAGTAGGGGCTTTTTTAATGTTTCAGATGTCTCAATCTACACATTTTTCAACGTTTTACCCTTATGTTTTGGGCTATATGATTGCCTATATGCCAACCTTAGCGTTAGTAAATTCGGTGTCATTTAATCAAATGAATGACCCTGCCAAGCAGTTTCCAAATGTCCGTGTTTGGGGCACTGTGGGTTGGATTTTAGCCGGACTTGTGATAAGTTTTGTTTTTAAATGGGATGCCATCGAAAATATTGAACAAGGCATGTTGTCAAACACCTTTACAATGGTAGCTATTGCCTCTGGAATCTTAGGAATATTTAGTTTCTTCTTACCTAAAACACCTCCATGCGCTTCTAAAGATGAAAAAGTTACTATTAGCGATATCTTAGGACTTGACGCTTTAAAATTATTAAAAGACAGAAACTTTTTAGTATTCTTTTTATCTTCTGTTCTCATCTGCATTCCTCTCGCATTTTACTATTCTAATATAAGTCCGTTTTTAACAGAATATAAAGTTGAAAACTCTACGGCATGGGCGGCTTTAGGTCAAGTATCAGAAGTCGGTTTTATGTTGCTTCTACCCTTTTTCTTTAAAAAATATGGGTTTAAGAAAACTATATTGTTCGGCATGTTAGCATGGACCATTCGTTATGCACTGTTTGCTTTTGGAAACGCAGGAGATTTATTCTTTATGCTGGTTATTGGTATTGCGCTACACGGTATTTGTTATGATTTCTTTTTTGTTTCTGGTCAAATTTATACGGACTCAAAAGCGGGTGACAAAGCCAAAAGTGCGGCTCAAGGTTTAATTACTTTAGCAACCTATGGTGTTGGTATGCTTGTTGGATTTTGGGTTGCTGGAAAAATTGTAGATAAAAACATCATAGCAGAGGGCATGCACAGCTGGGTTGATATTTGGACCTTTCCAGCCCTGTTTGCAATAGGTGTTTTCGTCCTCTTTGCCTTCCTATTTAAAAATGAAAACGTAGAATACACAGAATAAAAACAAAATTAATGAGTACTAAAATTAGATTAGGAATATTAGGAGGTGGAGGCGATTCGCTTATTGGCGTTTTACATCGTGTAGCCTCTGCTATGTTTGATAAATACCAAATTATTGGTGGTGTTTTTAACCAAAATTGGGAGGATAATATTGGTTTTGCCAGGCAAATAGGTTTACCAACCACTCGTGTCTACAAAGATTTAGACACTTTAGTTGAAGAAGAATTAAAACTACCTGAAGCCGAACGTATGCAGGTTGTTTCCATTTTAACCCCTAACTTTTTACATTTTCCAATGGCGAATACCTTATTAGAACATGGATTTAATGTGATTTGCGAAAAACCAATGACCACAACCTATGAAGAGGCCAAAATTCTTAATGCCACACTTAAAAAAGTAAAAACAGTTTTTGCCGTAACCTATACCT
>CAYMDB010000201.1:0-5846 GCA_964388865.1 uncultured Flavobacteriaceae bacterium | reverse complement strand
GATTCCAATTGTTATAAAAAACACCTTAGACCCTGATGCGCTTGGCACTACAATTTCAGAAGAAGTAAAACTCAATGGTAATTCCCCAGTAAAAGGTATCAGTAATATTGATAATGTGGCGCTTTTAACTTTACAAGGCAACGGTATGGTTGGTGTTCCTGGTTTTAGCAAACGCTTGTTTGAAACCCTTGCAAATGAAAAAATTAATATTATTCTCATTACACAATCGTCTTCAGAACATTCTATTTGTTTCGGAATTTCAGATAGCGATGCTCAACGTGCCAAACAAGTCATTGATATTGTTTTTGAGTATGAAATTGCACTTCACAAATTAGATCCTATCGTAGTAGAAACCGATTTATCAATTATTGCTGTTATTGGAGATAAAATGAAAAGTCATCAAGGTATTAGCGGTAAAATGTTTAGTACACTTGGAAAAAACAATGTCAATATTAGAGCAATTGCCCAAGGAGCTTCCGAGCGCAATATTTCTGCAGTTATTCATATAAATGATGTAAAAAAAGCACTTAATAGTTTGCATGAGCAATTTTTTGAAATCAAAACCAAACAAATTAATTTATTTATAACTGGTGTTGGCAATGTTGGGGAACGTCTCATTGAGCAAATAAAACAACAGCGTGCCTACGTTAAAAAGAATTTTAAAATTAGTCTTAGAGTAGCCGGATTATCCAATTCTAGAACCATGGTGGTTAATGATGAAGGCATCAATCTAAAAGATTGGAAACACCAATTAGAATCTGGTGAAAAGGCAAGTTTAGAGGGCTTTTTTCAACATGCAAAAACTTTGAACTTAAGAAACTCTGTTTTTGTAGATATCACCGCCAACGATGCTGTTTCAAATGGTTACGGTAACTATCTTAAAGAGAGTATTTCTGTGGTAGCTTGTAACAAAATCGCCTGTTCAAGTAACATTGCTTATTACAATCAGTTAAAGAAATTATCACGACAATACAATGCCTCATTTTTGTTCGAAACGAACGTGGGTGCGGGTTTACCGGTTATTGATACCTTGAGTCATTTAATTGCTTCTGGTGATAAAGTTCATACTATACAAGCGGTTTTGTCGGGTAGTCTTAATTTTATATTTAATAATTTTAATGCTGAAACCACCTTTTATGACGTTGTGAAACAAGCACAGGAAGAAGGCTATACAGAACCCGATCCTCGAATTGATTTAAGCGGTATTGATGTGGCCCGAAAAATTTTAATCTTAGCCAGAGAAAGCGGTTATTCTATTGAATTAGGCGATATAGAAAGTGATAGTTTTTTAACCGATGATGCCATGAATTCGTCTACTGTTGATGATTTCTTTGAAACCTTGGTTAAAGATGAAGACTACTATCAGGGCTTATACAAATCGGCAGAGGAAAAAAATTGTCAATTAAAGTTTGTGGCCGAGTTTAATGATGGTAAGGCTAAAGTTGGTCTTAAAGAAATTCCTGAAGGTCATCCGTTTTACAATTTAAAAGGCAAAGATAATATTGTTATGTTTTACACACATCGCTACCCAGAGCAACCTATGATTATTAAGGGTGCCGGTGCTGGTGCAGATGTCACGGCTTCAGGTCTATTTGCTGATATCATAAGAGTCGCTAATAATTAAGAAACACAGGTATTGAGCTATTTGTCAGTTAGGGTTTACCCATTTATAACATATAACTCAATAACAAAATAACTCAATAACAAAATAACTCAATAACGAAGCTGCATGAAAGAAATTAAAATATTTTCACCTGCAACGGTGGCCAATGTGGCCTGCGGATTTGATGTTTTGGGCTTTTGTTTAGATACTATTGGCGATGAAATGGTGATTAGAAAAACGAAGGAAAAAGGTATTCGAATCACGAGAATTGAAGGCTATGACTTACCGTTTGAGGTTGAAAAAAATGTAGCGGGAGTATCTGCTTTGGCCATGTATAACGACTTAAAGCCAGACTGTGGTTTTGAGATAGAAATCTATAAAAATATTAAGCCTGGGAGTGGTATTGGAAGTAGTTCGGCAAGTGCGGCAGGAAGTGTTTTTGGCATCAATGAATTACTCGGAAAACCATTAGACAAAACAAAACTGACCTATTACGCCATGAAAGGCGAAGCATTAGCTAGCAAATGTGAACATGCCGACAACTTAGCACCGGCTATTTTTGGTGGTTTTACCCTTGTAAAGTCTGTGCATCCTTTACACATCTTAGAGCTTCCTACTCTACCCGATGTATTCGCCACCTTAATTCATCCACAGATTGAAATTAAAACCTCAGAAGCAAGAGCAATGTTACCTAAAGACATTCCTTTAAAAAATGCTGTCATCCAATGGGCTAATGTGGGGAGTTTTGTGCATGGCTTGCATACAGCAGATTATGATCTAATCAAATCAGCCTTAAAAGATGTGGTCATCGAACCCCTTAGAAAACAACTGATTCCTCATTTTGATATGGTTAAATCTGCTGTATTAGAAGCTGGTGCCCTAGGCTGTGCTATATCAGGATCTGGACCTTCAATTTTTGCATTAAGCAAGGGAGAAGCCACAGCAAAAGCAGTAGAGAAAGCAATGCGCCAAGTATTTTCCAAAACAGATATTAAATTTGAATCCTATGTGTCTATGATAAATACTGAAGGCATCAGAGAATTATGACTGAAGACCGTTGACACAGGACAGATGTCAGAGGCTGTTAGTAGTAAAAGATGAAAATTATGTTGAAATTTAAATTTGAAAAATTAATAATTTGGCAAGATGCAATGGATTTAGGTGAAGTCATCAACGATATCTCAAAACAATTTCCAGACCGTGAAAAATTTAATCTAAGCTCTCAAATTATGAGAGCTGTTGATTCTATTGCTTCAAATATTGCAGAAAGTTCAATTGGTCAGTCTAAACCTGAACAACGCAAATTTATTGGTTATTCAATGCGATCTTTAGCAGAAGTTGTAACATGTTTGTATAAAGCAAAAAGGCGTAATTATATATCAAAGGAAACATTTACAGAATTATACGAAACCGCATTTTATTTAATGAATAAAATGGCGGCATTCAAAAGAAATATAAAATAAAAACTACCAAAGGATTTCGGTCATCTGTCAGCAGTAAGCCGTCATCGGTCAATTAATTATGAACTATTATTCACTCAACAGAAAAGCCCCCAACACCAGTTTTGCAGAGGCTGTAATTAGAGGTTTAGCACCTGATAAGGGTTTATATTTTCCTGAATCTATAACACCTTTAGATCCCTCTTTTTTTGAACATATAGAAGATAAATCGAATGCAGAAATTGCTTTTGAAGCGATTAAACAATTTATTGTGCCTGAAATTCCCGAAGAAGTTTTAAAAACTATTATTGACGACACACTGAATTTCGACTTTCCAATAGTAGACATCAGTGAAACTATTTCAACACTAGAACTATTTCACGGACCTACCATGGCATTTAAAGATGTCGGTGCTCGATTTATGGCGAGATGTTTAGGTTATTTTAATAAAACAAATACCAAAGAGGTTACGGTTTTAGTCGCGACGTCTGGTGACACTGGTGGTGCTGTTGCCAATGGCTTTCTTGGAGTGAAAGGGGTTAAGGTCGTTATTTTGTATCCGAGTGGAAAAGTAAGTGATATTCAAGAAAAGCAACTCACCACACTAGGTCAGAATATTACCGCTTTAGAAGTAGATGGTGTGTTTGACGATTGTCAAGATATGGTAAAACAAGCCTTTACAGATGAAGAACTCACTGACCACATGCAACTCACTTCTGCCAATTCTATCAATATTGCCCGTTGGCTACCGCAACTCTTTTATTTTATGTTTGCCTACAAGCAATTAAAATCAAAACATAAAAGCATTGCTTTCTCAGTTCCAAGCGGTAATTTTGGAAATATTTGTGCTGGTATGGTGGCGCAGAAACTTGGTTTACCAATCGTGCATTTCATTGCAGCTAATAATGTGAATGATACTGTGGCCAACTATATGCTAACACAGGCCTATAAGCCAAAACCCTCTGTACAGACCATAAGTAACGCCATGGATGTTGGCAATCCGAGTAATTTTATAAGAATACAAGAATTACATAACAATGATTTTGAAGCCTTAAAATCGAATTTATCCTCGTATAGCTATACGGATGAAGAAACCAAAACAGCACTTTTAGAACTTTATCACGATTTCACCTATGTTGCAGATCCTCATGGAGCGGTTGGTTATTTGGGAGCTAAGGCTTATTTAAAACACAACGAAGCTCATGTGGTTTTTTTAGAAACGGCGCATCCTACCAAATTTTTAGATGTCGTTGAAGATGTGATAAGAGAAAACATAGACTTACCTCCGCAAATTGAAGCCGTTATGGATAAAGAAAAAGTTGCGATTCCAATAGATTCTTATGAGGACTTAAAAAGTTTTTTGCTGAATAGTATTAAGAAAAATTAGTGCGATCATTCAAAAATGCCAAAAACCGAGTATCATATTTATGTTGTAGAACTTTCAAAACGCGTGTTTACTGAGAACGCAAAGTTTAGAGCTGCTAATCCGCAATTTAATGGTGTCTTAGAATGTTTATATGTTGGCATGACGAGCAAAACACCAAAGGAACGTTTTCTGCAACATAAAACAGGACACAGAACTAAAAAGGGCTATAAAATTTCTTCCAATATTGTAGAAAAGTATGGCTCGTATTTAAGACCGAGTCTTTACAATCATATTAATCCTATTTCCACCAGAGTTGAAGCCTTAAAGATGGAAGAACAGTTAGCTTTAGAGTTACGGCGAAAGCGTTACGCCGTATGGTATAATTAGACAACAGGCAATTCTTTTAAAGTTTTTTCATAAAGCTTCTCATACTTCGGGACAATTTTATGCAAATCAAACTTCTTTGATTGCTCCTTAGCATTCGCTTTAAAACGATTTAATGTAGACCAATCTGATAAAATTTTGATCGCATTTTCAGACATACCCGCTACATCGTTTACGGCGCTCAAATAGCCAGAAAAACCGTCTTCATTTACTTCTGAAAGCCCACCTGTATTGGTAGATATCACAGGAACACCACTTGCCATGGCTTCAAGTGCCGCCAAACCAAAACTTTCGGTTTCAGATGGTAATACAAATAAGTCGCTAAAACACAAGATGCGGTCAATCTCATTACTGTTTCCAAAAAAGACAACCCGATCAGCAATCCCTAATTCCTCTGCAAGACGCTCTGCAGGTTCTTTTTCAGGACCCTCGCCTACCATCATCAGTTTAGCTGGTAGCTCTTTTTGAATGTTATTAAAAATATGAATGACATCAGGAATGTGCTTAACCTCCCTGAAATTACTAATATGCGTAACGATACGCTCGTGATCTTCCGCCATCATTTGACGCTGGCAATCTGTATATTTATGCTCGTGTTTTTCTAAATCTATAAAATTTGGAATGACATAAATATCTTTTTTAATATTAAAACGACTCATGGTATCACGCTTCAAACTCTCTGAAACAGAGGTTACAGCATCAGACTTATTTATACTGAATGCCACGGCTGGTTTGTAAAAGGGATGACTTCCAACTAAAGTGATATCTGTACCGTGCAAAGTAGTTACTATGGGAATATAGATTCCTTCCTCTTTTAGCATTTGTTGCGCCATATAAGCTGCGTAAGCATGCGGAATAGCATAATGTACATGTAACAATTGAATGCCATGTAGTTTTACCATATCTACCAGTTTGCTAGAAAGCGCTAACTCATATGGTTGATAGTGAAATAAGGGATATTCAGGGACATGTACTTCGTGAAAATGAACATTATTACCCAATAACTCTAGGCGTACGGGCTGACTGTAAGTGATAAAATGAATCTCATGACCAC
>CAYMDB010000200.1:0-5920 GCA_964388865.1 uncultured Flavobacteriaceae bacterium | reverse complement strand
TCAGGCAATTGCGAGGGAGAGGATTTTACCGCTGTAGTCACTGTAAATCCTTCAATTTCGGTGACGTCAACCTTAGTCAATAATACTTGTTTTCAATCGAATTCGGCATCCATAGCTATCGATATCGTCGGTGGAGTGCCTTTTACTACTGGAAATCCTTACACCATCGTATGGACAGGCCCTAACGGCTATTCCAACACCACTGAGGATATTTCAAATCTTGAAGCCGGAAGCTACACCTTAACGATTGAAGACAACGGAGGCTGTCCTTATGCTGAAACCTTCACTATTACAGAACCTGAAGATCTTATATTCAGTGCCGTAGATTTTAATCCTGAAAGCATCTCGTGTTTTGGTGCCAGTGATGGTAATATCAGCATTGATGTTGCAGGTGGTACGGCACCCTATACGTACACTTGGACTTTAGGTGGAGCAACCTTTTCCACAGATGAAGATTTAACTAATCTTGGTCCTGGCGACTATAGCATTTCCGTAACTGATGCCAATAACTGCGGGCCCATTAGCTTAAGTTTTAATCTCGAAGAACCTGAAGTGCTCGAGGTGACGTTAAATACCAAAACGGACGTCCTCTGCTTTGGTGATGCTACGGGTGCCATTGCTATTACTACTACTGGAGGCCGACTAGACTACACTTTCGAGTGGTCAGGGTCTAACGGATTTAGTAGTAGTAATGCCGATATTTCTGGTTTGCTTGCAGGCACTTATAATCTCAGTGTTACAGATAGCTCAGGTTGTACGGATACACTTCAAGTTGAAATCCTTGAAAACGAACAACTTAGTATAGGGGTTAGTACCACTGAAATTTTATGCTACGGCGATAACGACGCTTCTATTACAATTGATGCCATTTCGGGAGGAGTTTCACCTTATCAGGTGAGTTGGAGCAATTTTGGGACAGGCGATAGTCAGATTAATTTATCCGCAGATACCTATACCATTACTATTACCGATGCTGAAGGGTGTCAGCGCGATTTCCCTATTGTTATTGAAGAAGCACCATTGTTTTTAATCGATCCCGTAGTGACACAAATGAGCTGCTCTGGCGAAAATGATGCCAGTATCGCCTTAAATTTTGTAGGTGGAATAGCGCCCGTCACAGTAGTTTGGGATGACGACCCAAGCGCAGGAACCACACGGAATAATTTGGCGCCTGGCACTTATAACGTCACTATTACAGATGGCACACCCTGCGTAATTCAAGACAGTTTCACCATTTTTGATATTCTACCACTTCAGCTTTCAGCAAATCTCAGCGACGCTTTGGACTGTGATGATGCCAATAGTGGAGCTATCAATCTTATCATTCAAGGAGGAACGCCACCGTTTAACGTGGCTTGGTCTAACGGAGCTACGACTGAAGATTTAGAAAACGTACCGCCAAATACCTATGTGGTGACCGTTACGGATGCTAATAGCTGTGAAATTGAAGGTGCCTATACCATTAATAGATTTGAACCTTTGGTGTTAAATGTCGACACCCAAACAGAGGTCGATTGTGAGGCGCGCACTTTTGACCAAACGTTTGCGGCCATTGCCAGTGGAGGAGTCCCACCATTTCAATACAACTGGTCTAGCGGAACCGTAAGCGGTGCTAATAATGAAGTGATGACCACCACGGAAGACGGCTTGGTAATTTTAGAAGTTGTAGATAGCCAAGGCTGTAGTGTAAATTATTCGCTTAATGTTGAAACGCCTGTTTTAGGTGATGCCGATTTTACAACGCGTTCCTTTGGTTTTTTAAATTTTGGTATTTACACCATTCAAGATCCTATTGAATTTACAAACACTGCAACAGGGAATTACCAGAGTATCGTCTGGGATTTTGGGGATGGTAGTTTTTCAGCAGAGGAAAATCCTGTGCACACTTATGTAGAAGTAGATAGTTATGTGGTGACACAAACCGTTACCTATCCTTTTGGCTGTGTGTATACCAAAGTCATTACTTTAACTATTGAGGAGGGTTACAAACTCATTATGCCTAATGCTTTTACACCTAATGAAGATGGTTTGAATGATTTCTTTACTCCGGTGCAACGCGGACTCAACAGCTTAGAGATTTCTATTTACGATACTTGGGGAAGTCTTATTTACAAGGAAACAGGTGATTCTCTTTTAGGTTGGGATGGCAAAGTAAAAGATGAGGTTGCCGAAAATGGCAATTATTACTATACGTTTTCAGCAAAAACCTTTTATGGAGAAACCATCAAGAAACACGGGGCTTTTCTTTACATCAAATAAAACAGATTAATGAATTTAAAACAGATATTGTGTAGCATTTTGCTTGTTGTTGGAATATGGGTAAATGCTCAAGATCCCATTTTCACTCAGGCCAACTATATACAAGAAACCATAAACCCTGGCTTTTCAGGTTATGAGGATAGCGATAGAATAGCCGCTGGAGTGCTCAGTCGCACCCAATGGCCCAATTTAGACCTTAGAGTTGACACTCAGTACGCTTACCTGAATAAGTCTTATGATTATGGACCTAGTTTGGGTTTTGGATTAGGAGTAAACTTTTTAAGGCAGCACGAAACCTTCAATAAGTACAACTATTACCAAATGAACGTCAATTATGCACATCGGGTAAATCTCAATGGTGGCTGGTTTTTTAGGCCGGCGATAGAAGTGGGTTTCGGATTTAAAGATATAGGCTTTAGCAATCTCACCCTTGCCGATCAAATTAATATCAATACTGGTGTTGTTAATTCGGTGTCCATAGATGCGCTCAGCAATACCATAAATAATGTGTTTTTTGGAGATATTTCAGCCGGACTTGTTTTTGAGCGCCAAGATTTTAACGGTATTACCTATTGGTTTGGTGCTTCGGCAAAGCATCTCAACAGACCAAATATTTCATTTGTAGATGGCCAAACATTGCCTTTAGATATTTTTTATACCTTACACGGCAACTTTCGTTTTCCTTTTCAGAATGATTACAGCATCATGATGACCACCAACTATATGCAACAAGGGGAGTACAACCGTTTAGATATAGGATCTTTATTTGTGGTGAACCAATTTCTCATCGGCATTACCGCAGCCACCAATCCGGCGAAAAATGATGCCAACAGTCATCTTCTTACCTCTATTAACGGATTTTTGGGTTTAGAATATGATGCCTTTAGATTCGGACTCTCCTACGATGCTAATACGTCTAAAATAGGCAATACCAATGGGGTTTATGAGTTTTCTGTAACCTACTTATCGCGCTGTAGACGCTGTAATATAGACCGCAGCCGGAAGAAGTAAGTCTAGCTATCATTTTAGTCAAATACCATTTGCATCGGGATGAAAACTGTTTACAAACTGAAAGACTTGTTGCATTTGATAATAGCTTTGGTTTTTTAGACACTCGGAATCGTGGCAAAAAATACGAGTGTAGTTATGTAATATTTGCAGAGGTGTAGGGGCCAGGCAAAGTTATTTTTTGTTTAAGTTTTTGTTAAAAGTATTGAACAAGATCTGTATTGTAGTACCTTTGACTGTAAACAAAAAACCAATTTAATTATGAAAACATCAAAAACACTTATTACGTGTGCTTTAGGCCTAGTGCTTTTTACAGCTTGTAATGAGACTAAAAAAGAAAACACTGAAATCGTAGAAGAACAACCTGAAGCGGTTATAGAAGAGGTCGAAGAGACTCCGGCTACTCCTAACATCGTCGGTGTTGCTTCTGGAAACGCTGATTTTTCAACTTTAGTAACTGCCGTAAAAGCTGCTGGTTTAGTAGAAACCTTAAGTGGTGACGGTCCCTTTACCGTATTTGCGCCAACTAATGACGCCTTCGCAAAATTACCAGAAGGAACAGTCGCTGGTTTATTAACACCAGAAAGTAAAGATGCCTTAACGTCTATTTTAACCTACCACGTAGTCGCTGGTAAATTTGAAGCCGCCGCAGTTATAGAGGCTATCGAAGCTAATAATGGTGCCTTTGTAGTAGATACAGTTCAAGGTGGTCAAATTACCTTAAGTCTTGATGGTGGCAATGTGATATTAACAGATGCCAATGGTAATACGTCTACAGTAATTATGGCAGATGTAGTTTCATCAAACGGTGTGATTCATGCTATTGATACAGTTGTAATGCCTAAGTAAGACAGCATATAACAATTTTAAAAAAGCCATTGCAAATTTTGTAATGGCTTTTTTGGTTCAATGTTTTCTAGCGCTTTTAATCCTTAACACTAGTTAGTCCATTTTTGGGTGTGATTTTTATAGTATATACATAGCTTTAGAGCCGCCTTTTTTAAGCTATTCACTTTTATACCAAATGCCATCGGCATCGAGGTAAAAACTTTCAACATGATTAAAATTGCACTCGTCAGGTGAGATAATGGACAAAAAGGTGCTTTCGTTCTCGCGTTTATACATGTGGTAGATTTTGCCCACAATAGGTTCAAAATTAAAGTCAGAATTATAGATGAGGTTATTGAAGTTAAACTGCTCTAGCATGCCTTCGTACTCTTTTTTCAACGCTTTAAATTTCGCGCTTAAATGGTTGTTGACTTTATTGATGTTTCTGTTTTTCCAGGCAATGGAATCTGTAGTTATAATGGCTGGTGCGCCCAAATCGGTACCATAAGGTTTTAAAGCCGCATCATAACGATTGGTTTCGGTATTAAAAACAACTTGGTCTGGTTTCTTTTTATTCGTCATAGCTATTGATATCAAAAGATTTAAGAACATCTAGGGTTGTAAACTCAAGGGCTTTCATGTGGGTGGCTTCCAATTTAATTGGGGGAGCACAATCCGCTTTTAGCGCTTCTAACCAGCGACTGATACACAAACACCACTGGTCTCCAGCTTTGAGTCCGGGAAACTGCCATTCTGGTCGTGGTGTGCTGAGATCGTTTCCACGCAGTCGGGTGAATTTTAGAAAGTCATCTGTAACAACCGCACAAACCACGTGTGTGCCGGTATCTTGGGCTAAGGTTTTGCAATAGCCATCTCTAAAATAGCCTGTCATGGGTTGGAAGCAACAGGCTTGTAATTCTGTTCCTAAAACATTCTTTGGCATTCAATTTTTCTTTTTTACAAAAATAAGGGTTTATAAAGAGTTATGTGGCAGTCGGTCTTACTTTTTAAGTGGGAATTTTAGAATGAAACAACAGATATTCTGCATCAAAATTCCTTAAGAATTTGATCTCTTTTTTAAAGGACGCTTTCATAGGGTATCCATAGGGTATCCATAGGACATCTATAGGGTATCTGTAGGAGAGGTATTGGACCATATTTGGGTCAAAAAGCAGACAAATGACTTCAGTATAACTTCAAATAAAAGGCAATGTCATCCGAACTTTAAAAGTCTATAGCCTACTTTCAATTAAGTTGTTACTTTAGGGGCATGAAATTAAATAGTAAGTCGTACCTCTTTATAATAGTTATTTGCAGCGTATTATTACGGTTTTCTGATGCGAGTTTTGCACAAGCAGTTACGGATAGTACCGCATTTTATAGCCGTATTGCTCTGCAGCCACAAAATGCTGAGGCCCTATTTAAAGCCCAAGATTATTTTAACCGAAGTTACGATAAGGCTACCAAAAAAGGGAATGTGCGCAGTAGTATTTACAGTTTGTATTACAAGGCAAGCATTCAGTGTCGGTTAGGGGAATTTGACAGCAGTGAAGGGCACGCCGTAGAAGCCTTAAAGTTGCTAAATACCTTAGAGCCTTCATGATTTACTGAGGGTTCCAAGAAAAGCCTATACAATCTGCTAGGTTTAATGTACAGCGAACAAAAAAATAAAGCCAAAGCCATCAGTTTATACGAAACGGCCTTCAGTATTTCAAAATCAGCCAATGATAGTGCGAACATTTATAACAATATAGCCCTAGTTCATAAAAATTTTGAGGACTACGAAAAGGCCAGAGAGGCCATTCTAAAAGCTTATCAATTTTTA
>CAYMDB010000199.1:4432-5995 GCA_964388865.1 uncultured Flavobacteriaceae bacterium | reverse complement strand
GGTCGCAAATATAGTGCTCATTTTGACAATACCTAACCAATTCATTATTAATAAATTCTATAGTATTATCAGTTTCGTCATCAGGGTATAAAACGTGCACATTGGCGCCAGCGTCTAAGGTAAAACAAACCTTTGAATTGGTTTTTGCTCTATATTCCCAAATTTTATTGATAATTTTTAAAGTATTTGGTTTCATTAAAATGAAATACGGCATACTGGTCATCATCATGGCATGAAGCGTTAAAGCTTCACTTTCAACGATTTCAATAAATTTATTGAGATCACCAGAGCTTAAAACTGTCTTAAGTTTCGCAATATTTTCTTCTGCCTGTGCGAAGCGTTCGGTTGCAAAGGGATGCCCGTGCATAAGTTGATGCCCAACGGTGCTACTCACCTGTTTTTCACCTTTATCTACAAGCAGAATCGTATCTTGATAATTATGAAAATTGGCGTGCACCTTATCTTCCAACTTTACTCCATATAAATTTGAACTCCCCAAAATCTGCTCGGTTTCTCCCCAAACGACAAGCGAACCTTCGATACTTCGGCAGGCGCTACCAGAACCTAAACGCGCTAAAAAGGATGCTTTTCGATTGAAATAAGACTTCTCGACTACGCTCGAAGTGACAGATTCGGTCAATTTTTGTTCAATACTCATTAAACAAAGTGCAATTGCACTCATACCAGAAGCTGAGGATGCAATACCAGAACTGTGCGGAAAACTATTACTAGTTTCAATTTTAAATTTGAATTGCTTTAAAAACGGCACATAAGCTTCAATACGCTGAAAAAACTTTAGAATTTTTGGTTCAAAAGAGGGTTCTCTTTGCCCATCTAAATAGACTTCAAACTGAAAATCATCAGTGGTTTTAGGCTCATAATGTAAAGTGGTTTGGGTATGGCAATTATTTAAAGTAAAACTAATAGAGGTGTTTTTAGGCATTTGTTCACCGTACTTTCCCCAATACTTCACCAGTGCGATATTACTTGGCGATTGCCATGAAACTTGCCCTGCCGCTAACTTAACTTGTGGTGCTTTAAAATAAAAATCAGTTGTTGTCATACCAAAACTTTGAGCCTACAAATATAGCAAGTAAATGGATTAGCAGCTGCCATTAAAAATCTTGTTTTTGGTTTAGAATATGAATTACGTATATATTCTCTTTTATTATTCTATAATGGATAGAGTAACTATGCCTTTCAAGCGAAACAATTCTTACATCTTTATATCTTACCTGAAAGCAATAAGGCATTTTTTTGATGAAGTTTAACTGCCTAATTAAATGACTAAAAAAATCATCGTGTTTTTCTAAATATTCATAATAACAAGAAATTCTATAGAGTTCATGCTGCGCATCTTCCGATAGACTAAAGTTCTCTTCCATACTTTTTCAATACTTCAGACACTGGTGTAAATTTAACATCTCCTTTGTCCATCCTGTCAATCATGTCATCCATCATCTTTTTGTATCCTTCTGATGGCTCGCTGTAGCGCATCGCTGCATCTTCTAAAGTGAATTCAATATAATTTTTTAATGAACGTTTTTGAAGTTTCGCTTGTTT
>CAYMDB010000199.1:0-4422 GCA_964388865.1 uncultured Flavobacteriaceae bacterium | reverse complement strand
TCTGAATGGCTTTATCATCTAATTCGATGAGTTTTTTAGTCTTTCCCATGTTATATAAGTTATATATATCAAATATATAAAAAAACTTAATCTGATATAGATTTTGAAACAATAAAAGCTGAAGTCCATGCATTCTGAAAATTAAACCCTCCAGTAATTGCATCGACATTAATCACTTCACCAGCCAAATAAAGATTATGAACGCGTTTACTTTCAAAGGTTTTGAAGTTGATGTCTTTTAAATCGACTCCACCTGCAGTCACAAATTCCTCCTTAAATGTGCTTTTCCCTGTAACATGAAATTCGGCCTCCGTTAACTGAGAGGTTAAAACTTCTAACTGTTGTTTATTGAGATCTGCCCAACGTTCTGTTTCATTTATTTTTGAGGCTAAAACTAAGGGCCTCCAGAGGCGTTTTGGCAAATCGAATTGCGCGGAATTAACTACTGATTTTTTTGCGAGGTTATACTTGAACTTTTTTAAGTGGTCTAAACAAGTCTCAAAATCTTTCCGAATAAAATTTACTTGAATTTTGAAATTATAATTCAACTTTGCCAACTCAACGGCCCCAAAAGCCGAAAGTTTTAAAATCGCAGGCGCACTCATGCCAACATGTGTAATGAGAAGTGGCCCCTCTGAAACTAAATCTGTATTCACTACTTTTACCTCAACATCCTTTGCGACCACACCAGGTATGTTTTTGATGCGCTCATCTTTTATATCAAAGGTGAAAAGTGACGGAACAGGTGGCACAATAGTATGACCTAAAGCTTCAAGCAGCTTCCATATTTTTGGATTGCTCCCTGTTGCTACGACTACTTTTTTGCATTTAATGCTACCTTGTGATGTTTCGATAAGAAAACTATTTTCCTTAGCATCTATGGTCTTTACGGCATGATTATACAACAACTCAACCTTATGTTTTTTCGCTTCATTTAAAAAGCAATCAATGATGGTTTGTGAGGAATTTGAAACTGGAAACATTCTTCCATCGTCCTCGATTTTTAATTCAACTCCGCGTTCTTCAAACCAAGTAATCGTATCGCCTGTCATAAAAGTGTGAAAAGGACCGAGAAGTTCCTTTTCTCCTCTCGGATAATTAAGCACCAATTCTGAAGGGATAAACTCCGCATGGGTCACATTACAGCGACCACCACCAGAGATTTTTACTTTTTGTAAACCTTCCTTACCACGCTCTAAAATAGCAATGGAAATTTCTGGATATTGCTCTGCACAGTTAATTGCAGCAAAAAAACCAGCTGCGCCACCCCCTATGATGATAACATCAAAATCTCTAATCAAAACTTTCAATTTAAAACAAATTTAAGGCTTATTCTTTAAAATTGCTCTTTCATAAGCCTTCACTGTCACAAGTCAAAATTCAATTAACAAAAGAACTATATCACAAATTTTTAAAAGCAAAAAATTAAAATCATTTAACAATTTACAAGGCAAAAATCATATGGCGAAGCAGAACGACTAAAGTGGTTTCTGTGAGCGGTTTAGATAAACGGTAAATTTCAGCTATTGAACGAATAAATCTGTGATAACCAATACACTTAGGTTCATAATTAATAAATTTACTAAAAACTTATCTAGTAATAAAAATTATGATTACGTCAACCAAAAATAATAGTCTAAAAAGTCTATGTGTTAGTTTACTTTTTTTGCTATCTGCCCTTCAAAATTCATCAGCACAAATTAGTTTTAATCAAAGTAATTTAAATTTCAACGGAATCGGCAATGTCAATATTGGTGTCACAGGGATGAGCTTTGGACCAGATGATCGCTTATATGTAGTTGAGTATACTGGCGCCGTAAAAATTTTTAGTATTACCAGAAATGGTCCTACTGATTATGAGGTCACGGCTGTAGAGGAGCTCAATGGCATTTTAACCATACAAGATCACAATGACGACGGAGCCGAAGCAGAGCCTACGCTATTTGGTATACCCGGAGTACGCGAAACTATTGATATTGCAGTAGGTGGAACAGCATCAATTCCAGTCTTTTACGTAAGCTCAAGCGATATAAGAATTGGTGCTGGAACCAACGGTGGTAACGGTGATGTTGGATTAGACACCAATTCTGGTATTATTACGCGATTTTCATGGAATGGCACTTCATGGGATGTGGTGGATCTTGTAAGAGGGTTGCCGCGTTCTGAAGAAAATCATGCTACTAATGGACTTGAGTTAGCCACCATCAATGGCACTAATTATTTAATAGTAGCACAAGGTGGACACACTAATGGTGGTGCACCCTCAACCAATTTTGTCTACACTTGTGAGTATGCGCTTTCTGCTGCCGTTCTTTCCATAAATTTAGATATGCTAAATGCCATGCCCATTTTAAATGATAATGGCAGAAGTTACATCTATGACTTACCAACATTAGACGATCCAACACGACCAAATGTTAATGGCATTACAGATCCGGATGTCCCGGGTTACGATGGCATTGATATAGGCGATCCTTTTGGTGGCAATGATGGTCTTAATATGGCTATTGTAGTCCCAAATGGTCCTGTACAAATTTTATCGCCAGGCTACCGAAATGCCTTCGATCTTGTTGTTACAGAGAGTGGAGCACTATACGTTACCGATAACGGAGCTAATTCAGGTTGGGGTGGTTTACCTGAAAACCAAGGAACAGCTAATGTTACTAACAATTACAATACATTAGAACCTGGCAGTGTTGCATCTAATCCTTCACCAAGCGGTGAATATGTAAATAATAATGATCATCTTCAGCTGGTGACAACCAATTTAAACAGCTATACATTTAACAGTCTTTACGGTGGTCATCCAAACCCTGTAAGAGCAAACCCGCAAGGAGCCGGACTCTACACCGATAATACGAGTGCTCTGGGTATAACTGGCAACCCGATATGGCGAACTAAAATTTATCATCCCAACGCCATAGCCTTAGGAGAGAATTTTACCAACAATCCAAACGAAGGCCTCCCTGCTAACTGGCCACCAGTGCCGTCGGCTAATCCAGTTGAAGGAGATTGGCGTGGCCCAGGCATTCCAAATCCTGATGGACCCGCCGACAACCCAGTGGTTATATGGGGAACAAACACCAATTCTATAGATGAATATACTGCGAGTAATTTTGAAGGAGTTTTAAAAGGTAATCTTTTAGCGGGCCATAGCGGCGGAAATATTAGAAGAGTTATCCTCTCTCCAAATGGTGCTTCTGGCACCTTAGAGCCTAATTTTTTCTCTGGTATTGGAGGTAATGTGCTCGGTTTGACTTGTAATGGGGACAATGATATTTTTCCGGGAACAGTTTGGGCAGGTACGCTAAATGGCAAAATTGTAGTTATGGAGCCTCAAGATGCTGTGATTTGTTTAGAACCAGGGGATTCTGAATACAATGCCTCAGAAGATTATGACAATGATGGTTATACCAACCAAGATGAAGTTGATAACGGCACAGATCCTTGTAATGGCGGTTCGCAGCCGTCGGATTTTGACAAAGTTCTTGGCCCTCCTTATATTTCAGATCTTAATGATACAGATGATGATGGTGACGGTATTCCAGATTCACTAGATCCATTTCAGCTGGGTAATCCACTAGCAACCGGTAGTCAGGCTTTTACCATTCCTATAGCAAACGACTTATTTAATGTCCAACAAGGCTTAGGTGGTATATTTGGTTTAGGTATGACTGGACTTATGAATAACGGTGCCCCTAATCCCAATTGGTTAAACTGGATAGACCGCAGAGACGACCCTAATGACCCTAATCCCAATGATGTTTTAGGTGGCGCCCCAGGAATAATGACTTCGCACATGACGTCGGGCACTGCTTTAGGCACTGCAAACAACCAAGAAAAAGGCTATCAGTATGGAGTGCAAGTCACTTCTGATACAGCCCCATTTTCAGTTATTGGAGGTATGAATGGTTTTAGTGGTGGTTTTAGATTATACGATAACATGGCCGCAGTAGGTGGCGAACTTGGTTTTTTTATTGGAGATGGTACACAAAGCAATTATATAAAATTTGTAGTTACAGTAGATGGCTTTACGGTTTTACAAGAAATAGAAGACGTTCCGCAAACCCCAGTCAATGTGAGTATTCCAGTGGATAACCGTCCTACTGGTGGCATTAGATTTTATTTCGTTATTAACCCAAGTACAGGCTCTGTAAGCTGTGATTATCAAATAGATGCTAATTCGAGAATTAACATCACTACCCTAACAGCGCAAGGCTCTATTTTGGAAGCACTTCAACAAACTAACCAAGATTTAGCTGTAGGCTTTATAGGAACTTCAGGGGTTAGTGGAGTTGAGTTAGAGGGGTCTTGGGACTTCTTAAATGTTTTAGGCTCACAACCCACAATAGTTTTAGAATTACCTGATCTGAACAGATTGGTAGGCTCAGCACCAGAATCTATAAATCTCAATTCCTATTT
>CAYMDB010000198.1:0-6031 GCA_964388865.1 uncultured Flavobacteriaceae bacterium | reverse complement strand
AAAAACTTAAAGATCTAGACAAAAAACACGATATGGTTTGGTTAGCAAGTGATGAGGATCGTGAAGGAGAAGCCATTGCGTGGCATTTAGCAGAGGCCTTAAATTTAGATAAAGCTAAAACAAAACGTATTGTTTTTCATGAAATCACAAAAACGGCCATTTTAAAAGCTATTGAAAACCCTCGAGGCATTGATTATAATTTGGTAGATGCACAACAAGCACGTAGAGTTTTAGATAGAATTGTAGGTTACGAATTATCGCCGGTACTTTGGCGAAAAGTAAAAGGTGGATTATCAGCTGGTCGTGTCCAATCAGTTTCTGTGCGTTTAATTGTTGAAAAGGAACGGGAAATACAAGCATTTAATGCCGTTGCTTCTTATAGAATTGATGCTGAGTTCTCCAATGAAGCAGGACAGTCCTTCAAGGCAAAATTACCAAAGACCTTTTCAACGCAGGCCGAGGCTTATAAATTTCTGGAATCTAATATTAATGCAACTTTTAAAGTTTCAGAATTAGAAAAAAAGCCAGCTAAAAAATCACCAGCGGCACCATTTACAACATCAACACTTCAACAGGAAGCATCCAGAAAGCTGTATTTTTCAGTAAGTAAAACCATGACCATGGCTCAGCGTTTGTATGAATCCGGGCTAATTACATACATGAGAACGGATAGTGTTAATTTATCCAATGAAGCTAGAAAGGGTGCTCAAAATGAAATAGAATCTGCTTTTGGTTCAAAATATTCCAAACCCAGAAATTTTACTGGAAAATCAAAAGGAGCACAGGAAGCTCATGAGGCCATAAGACCTACAGATTTCTCATTGCATTCTGTAGATATTGACTGGGATCAATCACGTTTATACGATTTAATTTGGAAACGAGCCATTGCATCACAAATGAGTGAAGCAGAATTAGAGCGTACCAATGTGAAGATAAATGCATCAACTCACAAAGAACAATTTAATGCAAATGGAGAAGTCATCACTTTTGATGGATTTTTAAAAGTATATTTAGAAGGCAATGATGATGAAGATTTAGAGCAAGAAGGTATGTTGCCCGCCATGAAAACCAATGAAACACTTATAAATAACTACATAACCGCTACTGAACGATATACGCGTCCGCCATATCGTTATACGGAGGCTTCTTTGGTTAAGCAATTGGAAGAATTAGGTATTGGCAGACCGTCAACGTATGCGCCAACCATTTCAACCATTCAAAATAGAAATTATGTTGAAAAAGGCAGTGTGGAAGGTGTAGAGCGAAATTATACCCAACTAACACTTAAAAAAGGCGTTGTAAAAGATAAAATGCTAACTGAAAAGTATGGCTCAGATAAAGGAAAATTAGTTCCTACCGATATTGGAATGATCGTAACAGATTTCTTAGTAAATCATTTTGAACATATTTTAGATTACAATTTTACCGCTAAAGTTGAAGAAGATTTTGATGATATTGCCGAAGGTAAAGAAGATTGGACTAAGGTGATGAAAAGTTTTTACAAAGATTTTCATCCACAAGTGGAGCATGTTCAAGAAAATGCCGACAGAGAATCTGGTGAACGTGTTCTGGGAACAGACCCAAAAACAGGGAAACAAGTGAGTGTTCGTTTAGGGAAATTTGGCCCTATGGTTCAAATTGGAACGGTTGATGATGATGAAAAACCACAATTTGCCAGCCTTTCTCCAGACCAGCAATTAAATACCATTACCTATAATGAGGCTATGGATTTATTTCAATTACCTAAAAGTTTAGGCGCTTATAAAGGGGAAGAATTGGAAGTCAATAACGGTAGGTTTGGTCCTTATATTAAATATGGTGAAAAATTTGTATCACTTCCAAAAGGACAAGACCCATTAAGCATAGAACTTCAAGATGCTATTGAATTAATAAAAGAAAAAGAGGAAGCAGATGCCCCTATTTACACCTATAAAAACCTGCCTGTTCAAAAAGGGAAAGGACGATTTGGGCCTTTTATAAAATGGAACAATACGTTTATTAATGTTAATAATAAATATGACTGGGACAATTTATCAGATCATGATATTATTGAACTCATTGAAACAAAAATTCAAAAAGACATTGATAAAGTGGTGCATCATTGGGAAGAAGAAGGCATTCGTGTAGAAAAAGCACGTTGGGGAAGACATACTATTTTAAAAGGAAAAACCAAGATTGAATTAGATAAATCTATTGATGCTACTAAATTAACTTTAGATAAGGTCAAAAATATTATTGAAGAAAAAGCTCCAAAGAAAAAAGTTGCAAAGAAAAAATCACCAATAAAAAAGAAGTAGTTCATGAACTTTAATTTTCTATCGCCTGTTTCAGATTTTGTGTTGGCTCATAATGAGTTACTGTTTCAACAATCACTTGGCAGAAAATTACGTGTTCATTCTAAAAAACATGGTATTCCAGATTTAGAAGGTGTTAATGTAGCTATTTTGGGAGTTCTTGAAAATAGAAACGATTATAATTACATTGGAGAAACATTTCATTTAAATGAAATTAGAAAAGCGTTTTATGCTCTTTTTCCTGGAAGTTGGAATACCACTATTGCAGATTTAGGCGATATTAATAAAGGAGAAAGCGTTGAGGACACTTATTTTGCACTAAAAACTACCTTGGCAATTTTAATTGATAAGAAAATCATTCCTATTATCATTGGTGGCACACAAGATTTAACCTACGCAAACTATAGAGCCTATGATTCACTAATACCCATGGTGAATATTGTAAATATTGATAATAAGTTTGATTTAGGAGATTCCACCAAACCTATAAAAAACAATAGTTTTGTTGGTAAGATAATTTTAGACAAACCCTACAACCTATTTAATTATGCAGCCATTGGGTATCAAACCTATTTTAATTCCCAAGAAGAAATAGATTTAATGGATAAGCTTTATTTCGAATCGTATCGATTGGGTCAAATTTCAAAAGATATAACTTTGGTAGAACCCGTCCTTAGGGACGCAAATATTGTTAGTCTCGATTTAAGTTCGGTAAAGAGTTCTGAGGTTAGTTTAAATCAAAAATATTCACCCAATGGTTTTGATGGTAAAGAAATTTGTGCCATATCGCGTTATGCAGGAATTAGCAATAAAGTCTCATCCTTTGGAATTTATGAATACAAACCTTCAAAAGACGATGAAATTACCAGTATGCTAGTGGCGCAAATTATTTGGTATTTCATAGAAGGTGTTAATTACAGAATCAAGGATGATAATTTTTCTGATGAAAATAGTCATCAAAAATACATTACCTTAGTTGATGACCAAGAATTAATCTTTTATAAGAGTAATAAAACTGGAAGGTGGTGGATTGAAATACCTTTTTTATTGGAGATAAATACTAAATTAAAGAGACATACGTTATTACCTTGCATGCATCAAGATTATTTAGACGCCTGTAATAATAAGGTTCCAGAGCGTTGGTACAAAGCGTTTCAAAAAAATAGTATATAGCCGTAAATACTGACTAAAAGATGAATTTCATCGGTAAAATGTAATTTTTTTACGATGAAATGTATTTTTTTTTCAAAAATAGTTGTTTTTTTAAAAATATATAAATATGTTTACGCTCTCAAAATGAAGCTTAAATAATTAACCTCGAGTTTTCTATGGATATGAAGAAGTTTATTTTATTAACTGTATTACTAGTACTGCTAGCAAGTTGTGGCTCTAACGATAGAGGCGAATTAGTAGGCGTTCAAGGTAAGAAATGGCATCCAGAAAAGCCTTTCGGAATGGAACTTGTTCCTGGAGGAGCTTTTATAATGGGTAAAGCAGATGATGATTTAGCTGGTGTACACGATGCATCTGCTAAGACCGTAACTGTTCGATCTTTTTATATGGATGAAACCGAAATAACTAACAGTGAATACCGTCAATTTGTAAATTGGGTAAGAGATTCAATTGTTAGAACCAAGTTAGCTATTTTAGCTGATGAAATTGGTAAAGTTCCGGATGATGGTGGTATTGGTGAGTATGCTTTTAAAGATGCCGATACAGCCAATATGTCTGTGTATGAAAAGTATATGTTTGAAAACTATACAGGTTTAGGACCAACAGGATACGAAGGAAGAAAATTAAACAAAGATGTTGATTTAATTTATGATACCGAAGATTATCCCGATGAGTGGTACACAGAAGTTATGGATACCATGTATCTTCCTATTGAAGAATCATATAACGGTCAACGTACTTGGGATGTGAAGAAATTTCAATTCCAATACACTTATATGGATATTCAAAAAGCAGCAAAAAACAGAAATTTAAAGCGTAAAGACGTTTTGATTAAAGAACAGATTGAAGTTTATCCAGACACCACAACATGGATTAGAGATTTCGCTTATTCTTATAACGAGCCCATGCATAACGATTATTTTTGGCATGATGCTTACAGCGATTATCCTGTGGTTGGCGTTACTTGGCAACAGGCCAAAGCATTTTGCCAATGGAGAACACTTTATAAAAATTCTTATCAAAAATCAAGAAAAGGAGCAGCTTTTGTAAATTCTTTCAGATTACCTTCTGAAGCTGAATGGGAGTACGCAGCAAGAGGTGGTTTGCAAGCAGCAACCTATCCTTGGGGCGATTATTATACCAAGAGCGATAGAGGTTGTTTTATGGCAAACTTTAAACCGGTAAGAGGTGATTATGCGGCGGATCAAGCATTATATACTGTGGAAGCTAAATCTTATGAGCCTAATGATTATAACTTATATAACATGGCAGGTAACGTATCAGAATGGGTAAACGCTTCATACGATCCATCATCTTACGATTATGTTTCAACCATAAATCCAAGTGTTAACGATAATAACAATCAGCGTAAAGTAGTTCGTGGCGGATCTTGGAAAGATGTTGCATATTTTTTACAAGTTAGTTCAAGAGATTATGAATATGCAGATTCAGCAAGATCTTACATAGGATTCAGAACCGTTCAAGATTACATGGGGACTCAAGTAACCAAAAACGGAAAAAAGAATTAATCAAAAATTTTAAACAACAATTTAATACTATTAATTAACCTACTTAAGTATTTAACTTAAATTAAAAACCGAAAATTATGGCACAGTCAAGAGCAAGTAAGAAATTTATGAATTTAGCTTACGGATTAGGAGCATCAATTGTAATCGTTGGAGCACTATTTAAAATCATTCACTTTGAAATTGGACCTTTAACAGGTAACGTTATGTTAACTATTGGTTTAGTTACAGAAGCAATTATCTTTGCAATATCAGCATTTGAACCAGTTGATAGCGAATTAGATTGGTCTCTAGTATATCCAGAGTTAGCTGGAGGCGAATCTACACACAGCAAAAGAGAATCAAAAGACGCCCAAGGTCTACTTTCAAAAAAATTAGATGAGTTATTAAAAGACGCTAAAATTGATGGCGAATTAATGGCAAGTTTAGGAGACAGCATTAAAAACTTTGAAGGCGCAGCAAAAAATATGGCACCAGCTGTAAATTCTATTGAAGCAACCAGAAAATATGGTGAAGAATTATCATTAGCTGCTGCTCAAATGGAGTCTTTAAATAGCTTATATAAAGTTCAATTAGAAAGCATTAATCGTCAAGCATCAATTAATGAAGAATCAATTGAAAATGCCGCTAAATTAAAAGAACAAATGCAATCATTAGCATCTAACTTATCATCATTAAACGGTGTTTATGGTGGTATGTTATCTGCAATGACTAAAAACTAAACATGGTTTTTTATACCCAAATTTTAATATTTAACCAAAAAACCTAATTAGAAATGGCAGGAGGAAATTTATCACCCAGACAGAAAATGATCAACTTGATGTATTTAATATTTATAGCCATGCTAGCGTTAAATATGTCAAAAGAAGTGCTTTCAGCATTTGGATTAATGAACGAAAAACTAACCGAGTCCAATGAAGCAGCTGCAGAACGCAATGCCGCTTTTATGGCCGGATTAGAGCAAAAAGCTAGTGAACAACCAGCTAAATACGACCCCTGAAAAGCACAAGCAAGTCAAAGCAAATCATTGGCTAAAAA
>CAYMDB010000197.1:0-6051 GCA_964388865.1 uncultured Flavobacteriaceae bacterium | reverse complement strand
TAATCAATTCAACATACAAATTCCCTCTGCCATAACCAGAAAAATGAGGAATTCCTTTTCCGGAAATTCTCAAAATTTTTCCCGATTCGGCGCCGGATGGAATCTTTAATGAGATTTTTTTACCATCTAAGGTTTCAATTTCTGTTTTATCGCGATTTTCAATGATATAAACGGTTCCAATACTGGTCATGTCATTAAATAATTTTACTTTAATTTTGTAGGTGTCTCCGCTAATATCCGTGGTAAAACTTTCTATGGTACCGATGCCTATATTTTCCGGAAAAATAGACGATTGACCGCCGGTAACAATTGTATCGCCAACATAAACAGGTGCAAATTTAGACACGTCTATAAGTTCTGTAAATTCTGGCGATTTGCCGTCCCAAGTTAAAGATCCAATATGGTCACTCGATTTTAGTTTAGCATTAATTCTACTATTTGTGTTTAGAATAGAAAGTGCCGTGGCATAATTTTTAGAGGTATTGTCAATAATGCCAATAATACCTTTTGATGTCATAACGCCGAAATCTGGATGAACCCCGTGTTTTTCGCCCTTATTTAAGGTGAGGTAATTATTAGTAAGTGCATAACTGTTTTTGTATACGTCGGCTGTGAAAATTCTAAATTTACCTTCAGAATATGTCGTGTCTATATAAGAAGAGTCTGATGCAGTAGTGTAATTAAGTAGACGCTCTCTTAGTCTTCTGTTTTCTTCAGAAAGCACCACGTTTTCATCTCTTAAATTGAAATACTGATTAACAGAATTAAGCGTGCCATAAACGCCACCTGTTAGTGCATTTGCCGAATTTATAAACTTACTTCTGTGATACGAATGTGACTGAATGGTTAAGGCTAGAGCAATACTGAGAAGCAATAAAAACAACAGAACGGTTTTGTTTCTAATAACAAAATTGAAAATTTGTTGCATTATTTACTTCTTATTTAATCAATATGCTTTTGTATTTAGGTAAGTTTTTAAGCACAATTCCTGTACCTCTTACAACTGCTCTTAAAGGATCTTCTGCAATGTAAACAGGTAAATCTGTTTTTTGAGATAAACGTTTATCTAAGCCTCTTAACATCGAACCGCCACCAGCTAAATAAATTCCAGTGTTGTAAATATCAGCAGCTAATTCTGGTGGAGTCTGAGATAAAGTTTCCATTACAGAATCTTCAATTCTAAGTATAGATTTGTCTAGAGCCTTTGCAATTTCTCGAAATGAAATTTGAACTTGCTTTGGTTTTCCGGTTAATAAATCACGACCTTGAACACTCATGTCTTCTGGTGGCAATTCTAAATCTTCCGTAGCAGCACCGATTTGAATTTTAATTTTTTCAGCGGTTCTGTCACCGATATATAAGTTGTGTTGGGTTCTCATGTAATAGATAATATCATTTGTAAACACATCACCTGCAACTTTTACAGATTTGTCACAAACAATACCACCAAGGGCAATCACGGCAATTTCGGTAGTTCCACCACCTATATCCACTATCATGTTTCCTTTAGGTTGCATAATATCAATCCCAATACCTATTGCCGCAGCCATAGGTTCATGAATAAGATAAACTTCTTTTCCATTAACACGCTCACACGATTCTTTTACCGCTCGCATTTCCACTTCTGTAATTCCAGAAGGAATACAAACCACCATACGAAGAGAAGGATTGAAAAACTTTTTCTTAAGGGCAGGTATGTTTTTTATAAACATACTTATCATTTGCTCAGAAGCATCAAAGTCGGCAATAACACCATCTTTGAGTGGACGAATGGTTTTAATGTTTTCGTGCGTTTTTCCTTGCATCATATTAGCCTCTTTACCAACGGCTATAATTTTTCCGCTGATGCGGTCTCGTGCGACAATGGAAGGGTTATCTACAACAACCTTGTCGTTGTGGATTATCAATGTATTCGCTGTTCCTAAATCAATGGCTATTTCTTCCGTAAGGAAATCAAAAAATCCCATGGGCTGTTTATAATTATTTGGGTTATGCTTGTCTATATGTTTAGACTAACCGTAAATGTAGTAAATAATACGATATTTCTACAATTCTAGACGTTTATTGCATAAATTATTTCTGCGTTATTGGTCGGTTAAAAAAAATAAAAGCTGAGACGACCTAATGTTAATTATCTTAGTGTTTAAAATGACGTGTACCCGTAAAAACCATAGAGACATCATTGGCGTTGCAATAGTCTATACTTAGCTCGTCTTTTATAGAGCCACCTGGTTGAATTACAGCGGTAATACCTGCCTTGTCGGCAATTTCTACGCAATCAGGAAACGGGAAAAACGCATCACTTGCCATTACGGCTCCTTCTAAATCGAAATTGAAAGACTTAGCCTTATGAATGGCTTGGTTGAGTGCATCAACTCTGCTCGTTTGTCCTGTTCCACTGGCAAACAATTGTTTGTTTTTTGCTAAAACAATGGTATTAGATTTAGTGTGCTTGCATAATTTTGAAGCAAAAATTAAATCTTCTTTTTCACGTGCACTTGGCGACTTCTTAGTTGCAGTACTTAAATCGTCTAAGCTATCCGTTTTATAATCTTTATCTTGAACCAATATACCATTTAAACATGTTCTTACTGTCGATTCCGGAAGTATCACATCGTTTAAAATCAGTAAAATTCTATTTTTCTTTCCTTTTAAAATTTCCAGAGCATCCGCACTAAAAGAAGGTGCAATAACCACTTCACAGAATAGTTTATGAATGTCCTCAGCAGTGGTCTTATCAATTTCGGTATTTGAAATTAAAACCCCTCCAAATGCTGAAACAGGGTCTCCAGCCAACGCATCAACATAAGCCTGGTGAATAGTATTGCGTTGTGCAAAACCACAGGCATTATTGTGTTTCAAAATGGCAAAGGTTGGATCTTCAGCTTTAAATTCTAAAATTAAGTTAACGGCAGCATCAACATCGAGAAGGTTGTTATAGCTCAATTCTTTTCCGTGAAGTTTTGTGAACATGGCATCAAAATTTCCAAAAAAGAATCCTTTCTGATGCGGATTTTCTCCGTAGCGCAACACCTTTCCATTTGTTTCACTGATTTTTAAAACTGTTGCTTCATGGTTTTTGTTGAAGTAATTAAAAATCGCAGTGTCGTAATGTGATGACACATTAAAGGCCTTCCCAGCATAGCGCATACGGTCGTCTTCAGAGGTTTCTCCGTTTTTGGTTTCGAGTAAATCTAAAAATTCGGCGTAATCCTCAACAGAGGAAATACAAGTAACATCAGCATAATTTTTAGCAGCCGCTCTAATTAAAGAAATACCTCCAATATCAATTTTTTCTATAATATCTTGATGGTTGGCACCTGATGCAACGGTGTGTTCAAAGGGATATAAATCCACGATAACAAGGTCTATTTGCGGAATTTCAAATTCAGCCAATTCAGCAACATCACCATCGTGATTTTGACGATTCAAAATACCACCAAAAACTTTTGGATGTAAGGTTTTTACGCGGCCGCCTAATATGGATGGGTAAGACGTTAAATTTTCTATAGGAATCACTTTAATACCTAAATCTTTAATAAACTTTTCGGTACCTCCTGTAGAGTAGATGGTTACGTTGAGATCGTTTAATTTTTTTACAATTGGTGCTAATCCATCTTTACTAAAAACAGAAATTAGTGCCGATGAAATCGTTTTGTTGCTCATAATGTGGTATTGTGGTTTTTACGCTGCAAAAATACACATATTCAAAACTAAAATCTGTTCCTAAACCTCAGTTTATTCAAGTTTTTTGTAACAATAGATTGTTGACAACGTCTTATCATTAAATTGATAAAATTCAAATCAAGCATGCTTGTTTACCTAAGAGTATTTATAGAGAGTTTTTCATTTGCCTTAAGCGCTCTTCGAAATAACAAATTACGCACATTCTTGTCGCTATTAGGCGTTACGGTTGGGATTTTTTCTATTATCGCTGTTTTGGCAGCTGTAGATTCTTTAGATAAAAACATCAAAGAAAACTTAGCAGGCTTAGATAAAAATACGATGTACCTCACTAAATTTTCTTTCGGTCCAACCGAAGTGCCACGGTGGAAGCGCGATAATTTTCCACAAACAGACTACAAAGATTACGAGTTTGTAAAGCGAAATATTCCGAACATAGAAGCATCAGCTTATGTTATTTTTGGCGGTAGCGAAACCATAAGATATGAGGCAGAAACGCTGACTAATGTTAATATTACACCAGTTTCAAGTGGTATTTATACTATAGACGATTTAAAAATTGCCCAAGGCCGTTTTTATTCAGAGCTTGAGTCTGATACCGGTTCTTCCGTTATCGTTCTTGGTGCTAACCTTGCCAAAAATTTGTTTGAAGATTTAAATCCTATTGGTAAGGTTGTCCGTGTTTTTGGAAGAAAACTTACCGTCATTGGCGTGCTTAACAAATATGGTAGTGGTTTAGGTGATTCGCCAGATGATAAGGGTTTTGTGCCTGCAAATTTTGTGCGTCGCTTTAGAAATGGTGGTGCTAATGGCTTACCTGGCGCTATTGTTATTAAGCCAGAATCTAATATTGATATCGGCGCCTTTGAGCAAGTTTTAGTGCAAAAATTTAGGGCGTACAGAGGTTTAAAAGCAGACGAAGATGATAATTTTTTTGTGAATAAATTATCGGGTTTGGTCTCGTTTGTAGATGCTATCATTTCAAGCTTAAATTTAGTAGGTTGGGTCATAAGCGGATTCTCTTTACTCGTTGGTGGTTTTGGTATTGCCAACATTATGTTTGTGAGTGTAAAAGAACGCACTAACCTAATCGGAATTCAAAAATCCTTAGGGGCAAAAAATAGATTTATCTTATTTCAATTTTTATCTGAAGCGGTCATCTTAGCTGTGGTTGGGGGCCTTGTGGGTCTGTTTTTGGTTTGGGGAATTGCCCTAATTATGAATGGAGTAGTAGAGGATTTTGAGTTTGTATTGTCCTTCTGGAACATGTTTTTAGGCTTTGCATTGTCAACGCTTATCGGATTAATTTCAGGCGTCATCCCTGCCATATCTGCATCAAAATTAGACCCTGTTGAAGCCATTAGAACAGGAATGTAAATACTAATGCAGTCTAGCACCGTTTACTTTTAGCTTTTTTAAATATTTCAAATTAGTTTCTTTTTGTAAAAGCTAGTATATTTAAAGCTTCATTAAAGGTATATGCTAGTCTATCTTAGAGTTTTTAAAGAGAGCTTTTCCTTTGCATTAAATGCACTCCGAAATAATAAGCTCCGCACATTCTTGTCGCTGTTAGGTGTTACCGTGGGGATATTTTCAATAATTGCTGTTTTAGCGGCAGTCGATTCCTTAGATCAAAAGATTAAAGACAGTCTCTCTTCTTTAGACGGCAACACCATGTATTTGGCGAGTTTCTCATTTGCACCAACAGAGGTGCCACGATGGAAACGCGAGCAGTTTGATAACGTCTCTTATGACGAATACCGTCAATTAAAGGACGGACTATCCGATGCAGACTATGTAGCGTTTCAGCTATTTGTAAAGCGTGAAAATATTAGATACGAAGCAGAACAGATCAGTAGTGTGAATACCGTGGTGGTGTCTAATGAGTTTAAAGATATTCAGACACTTGAGTTTGAGAAAGGACGATTTTATTCGGAATCGGAGTCTAATTCAGGCAGGCCGGTGGTTGTTATTGGTTCTGAAATAGCAAAATCACTTTTTGGTGAATTTGAACCTATTGGTAAGAAAGTGCGACTTTACGGGCAAAAATTCACAGTTATAGGTGTCGTTAAAAAAGAAGGTTCGGGTCTTTTTGGTGATAGCAATGATATTTCTATTTTTTTACCCGCCAACTATGTTCGAAATCGCTACGGTGACAACAATCCTAATATTAGGAATATAGTGGTGATTAAGCCAAAAAAAGACGTTGATATTGCTGGGTTGAAAGCTGAAGTAATTCAAGTGATGCGAAATCAACGCGGTTTAAAGCCCGATGAAATAGATACCTTTTTTATCAGCGTTATTTCTGGATTGCAAGATGCCATAAATAGTATTATTGGAACTCTAAATGTTATCGGTTGGGTTATT
>CAYMDB010000196.1:0-6156 GCA_964388865.1 uncultured Flavobacteriaceae bacterium | reverse complement strand
AATGCAATTATGCAGCGAAAAGCTACAGACACCGTTGCCGAAAGCAAGCAATTTGAATTTAAAATAGGACGTTTTGATTTAAACTCTAAACTTCGTTTTTTAAAATTTGATGGTGGTGAGCCAACAAAACTATCACCAAAAGAAAATGAATTGTTACGCCTCCTTGCGCTACATGAAAATGATTTAATGCCAAGAGAGTTAGCATTGACAAAAATTTGGAGAGATGATAACTACTTTACATCTCGAAGTATGGATGTTTACATTGCGAAGCTTCGTAAATATTTAAAACCAGATGAAAATGTGGAAATCTTAAACATTCATGGTGAAGGTTTTAGATTAGTTATTAACGATAAATAACAGATTCAAAACCCAGCGTAACTTGCTGGGTTTTTTATGCAGTTTTCTCAATATATGCAATAATGTCTTCCACATCAGTATCACAATTAAACCATTTGATAGAGGTGTCCTTCCTAAACCAAGTGAGCTGTCGTTTGGCAAAGCGCCTTGTGTTTTTCTTAATTTCAGAGATGGCAAATTCTAAAGTTGTTTGTCCTTCAAAATAAGCAAACAACTCTTTATAGCCCACGGTGTTTAAGGCGTTTAAATGTTTAAAAGCGTGTAAATTTTTAGCCTCATCTAATAAACCGTGTTTTATCATTAAATCGACGCGTCGGTTTATGCGATCATAAATCAAGGAACGATCTGCATCTAATCCTATCGCTATGCTTTTGAAGTCCCGTTGTTTTTCTGGTCGTGTTAAAAATGAAGAATAGGGTTTATCCGTTCCAATACAAATTTCTAAAGCGCGTATCACACGTTGTGGATTATCGATGGCTATAGTCTTGTAAGCCTGGACATCTAAAGTTTTTAATTGGTTTTGTAGTGCAATTAAACCTTCAGTCTCAAGTCGGCTATTGAGTTGCAGTCGTATTGTAGCATCAACCTCAGGAAAATAATCTAAACCTTTTGTTATGGCTTTTATGTATAATCCAGAGCCACCAACCATTACAACTTTTGAATGGTCATTAAATAAATCGTTAAGTTTAGAAATGGCATCGCGCTCAAAATCACCGACGTTATAAGCTTCTTTTATAGATTGATGTTGAATAAAGTGGTGTTTCGCTGCATTTAGTTCTTCTTCATTAGGAACCGCTGTGCCAATATGCATTTCTTTATAAAATTGACGAGAATCAGCAGACACAATATCTGTATTAAAGTGTTTAGCTAGTAGAATACTTAATTGAGTTTTGCCAATGGCTGTAGGACCAACGATTGAAATCAATGTTTGTGTCATAGATGCAAATAATAGCCGCATTTTCGGCAGTATTTGGCATCATCTAAATGCTGTTCTGCCATGCAGTTTGCGCAAGATTGCGTGTTTGTTGAAATTTCCTTTTTGGGCTGAATTTTTTGGTCAATGTCTTGATCTGAGATTTTTTCTTTATCGTTAGTCGCCCTTGTGTATTCAGCAGAAACAATACCAGTTGGTACTGCTATTATGCCGTAACCTAAAATCATTAAAATTGAGGCAATAAATTGACCTAAAGGAGTTTGCGGTGCAATATCTCCAAAGCCAACGGTTGTTAGTGTAACAATACACCAATACACACTTTTAGGAATATTTGTGAATCCATTTTCTTCACCTTCAACTAAATACATAACAGCACCAAAAATGGTAGCTGAAATAAGCACAGCGAATAAAAATACTATAATTTTAGGTTTACTTGCCTTAATGGCGTTTGTAAGGTGATTTGAAGCTCCTAAATAACGTCCTAATTTTAAAATTCTAAAAACACGTAATAATCGCAATGCGCGTAATGTAGCTAAAGCACTCGTGCCCACGAAAATTAAGGATAAGTACTTAGGAATAGTGGATAATAAATCTATAATTCCATAAAAACTTGTAACGTATTTTAAGGGTTTATTTACGGATATAATTCTTAAAACATATTCTATAGTAAATAAGATGGTAATTATCCATTCTGATATATTTAAAAATGAATAATACCTATCATTGAAACTATTCATGCTCTCAAGCATTACAAAAACGATACTCGCAAGAATAGCTATGAGTAAAATAACATCAAATAATTTTCCCGAAGGGGTGTCGGCTTCATAAATGATTTCATGAAGTTTTCCCCTCCAATTGCTATTGCGCTTTGCTCTCATAAGTTAAAAATACAAAAAGTATACCTACGAATTTAAGTCTATTACTTTTAATCGTTTATTACGCCGCATATAACTTTGAATAATATGTTGCGTATCCCTATTATTCTGCATTGGAGTAATTAGAGATGCTAAAATAGCTTTGTTGTTTATTTGATGATTTAAATCGAAAAACCCCAATCCTTTAAAAATACCGTTCTCAATTAAAATGACACTTTTTTCGTTAACATTGCGTCCTTGGTCAATAAGAAGCATGTTTTTAGTGTGGTAGCTGTGTTTTTCAATGAGGGTATTAACACGTTCGTTATATGCCTCTGGAGATTCTTCATTAATGCAGGCTCCATTACATTCTTTGACATCGTATTTAAAACAACTTGTTTTGGTGCTATATAAACCTGTTAATTTCTGGCACAGGTTATACTGATCTACAACCTTAAACATAAACTGTTTACCACTTCCTCTATTCGTAAAGGTTGTTATCGGTAACGCTGTGCCGTCGGCTTTATCTATTTTTAAATTAATATAACCATTGCTGTCTGTAAAACTGTAAAGCGCATGGGTATATGTGGTTCTGCGCAATGCTCTATTAAAAAGAGGTTTATTTTTCTTAATTTCCTCACTTTCCTTTAACAGAGCAACGAGTTCACTTCCTGTTTTCTCATGTGTGACCGTGGCTACCAACTTCTGAATTTTTTTAGATTTCGAATCTGTGCCCGTAAAGTGTTGTGTTATACGTTTTTTAATATTATTGCTTTTACCTATATAAATAATTTCACCTTTTGCGTTATGAATGTAGTAGACGCCTGTGTCGGTGGGTAATGCCTCAATAAGACCTTTTAAGTTTGGCTCCATTTTAGATCTTTGTTCAATTTTTACAGCGTTTTTTATGATAACCTTATCTAAATCTTTGGACAATAACATTTTAAACAATTTCACTGTAGCCATAGCATCACCATTGGCTCTATGTCTGTCGCTCACAGGAATGCCAAGTGCCCGCACTAATTTACCTAGGCTGTAAGATTCCATATCAGGTATTAATTGTTTAGACAATTCTACGGTGCAAAGCGTTTTTCGCTTAAAGGAGAAACCTAAGCGTTTAAATTCAGTTTTAAGAATTCTATAGTCAAAAGACGAATTATGTGCGACAATAATACAGTCTTCAGTGATTTCTACGATGCGTTTTGCGACTTCATAAAATTTAGGAGCACTCTTAAGCATGTTAGAATTAATGCCTGTGAGATTTACCACAAAAGGTTGAATTTCGCGTTCAGGATTGACTAATGAAATAAATTGATCTGTAACCTTATGACCGTCAAATTGATAGATTGCAATCTCAGTTATGCCTTCTTCATTGTATTTACCACCTGTGGTCTCTATGTCTAGTATTGCGTAAATATTTTAGAAAATTAAAATGTTTAAAAGTTGAAAAGCCAAAAAAAATATAAAATGTACCTAAATATCTATTTTAAAATTTTTAATAATTTCTTTCACCAAAGATACTACTTCCTACCCTAATCATTGTACTTCCGCAGGTAATAGCGAGTTCATAATCTCCACTCATTCCCATAGAGACTATTTTAAGAGGGGTGTTAATTTGCTTAAGCTTGTCAAAAGTAGATTTAAGGAAATTAAATTCCTTTTTAACTTGAGCCTCGTCAATAGTAAAGGTAGCCATGCCCATGAGTCCTGTGATTTTTACATTTTTTAATTTTGAAAAGTCTTCAGATGACAATAGGGCAGCGGCATCAGCAGCAGACATACCAAACTTGCTGTATTCTTCTGCAATTTTAATTTGAAGTAAGCAGTCTATGATTCTGTTGTGTTTTTTGGCCTGTTTATTTATTTCCTCTAGTAATTTTAAACTATCAACACCATGAATGAGATGAACAAACTCAGCCATATATTTCACCTTATTACGTTGAACATGTCCAATCATATGCCAATGAATATCTTTGGGCATGGCCTCATATTTATCGGTCATTTCTTGGATTTTGTTTTCACCAAAATCGCGCTGACCAGCGTCATAGGCTTCCATTAAATCACTAATGGGTTTTGTTTTTGAAACTGCAACTAAAGTGACACTTTCTGGTAAAGTTGCTTTAATGTCTTGTAAATTGTCTTTAATATTCATAAATAGTTATTCCGCTTCTTAGTTTTGGTAAAATATAGGTACTTTTCGGGGGCATTGTTAAACCCTCATCAGCAATTTGTTTCATTTGATTCACATTAGACGGACACATACTAAACCCAACTGCAAATTTTCCACTGTCCACACTTGTCTTAATGGTTATCATTTCGTGTTTTCCACTAACGTATTCTATGCGGTTTTCATTGCGTAAATCGTTAATATTTAAAATGGGTTGTAGTACGGTTTTATATAAGACATGGGCGTCTAATTTGTCTAGTGCTGTTTTAAACTCATATTTCGTTTTTCGCAAGTACAAGGAATAAAACTCACCGTCTAAATACATGCTAAAGTGATGGGATTTAGAGGGGAAATAAGGCATCTCACCTCGGTTTTCGATACGGTAGAAGGTATCGAGTTTAATTAAAAATTCTTTTTTTGTCAATCCGTTTAAGTCTTTGATAAGGCGATTGAATTCATGAATAACCAGCTCGGACTCCGGAATTAAATACGACATAAAAAAGTTATAGGACTCGCTTCCAGAGTGGTTTGGATTCCTTTTTTTTTCATCTTTATACAATAAATAAGAGGAAGCCGATCTATGATGACCATCTGCAATATAAATGGTTTTCATTTGTGCAAATTCTTTCTGAATCGTTTCTATAATAGCAGCATCGTCTATTTTCCATAAATAATGCGTATCTCTGTAGGTCATTGTGAATTCAAATTCAGCATAGTCGTTTTGAGCTTTTTTTATAATTTCAGAAATGACGGCATTATCAGGATAAGTCAATAAAACAGGCTCAGCATTAAAGCCAACGGTTTGTAAATAGCTTTTAAAAATTTGCTCGCGCTGCGCTATGGTGTCTTCATGTTTTTTTATAATATCTTTTTCATAATCCTCGGCACTTGTGGCGGCAATGATACCATTGAAAACTTGACCATGCCTATTTACAATTTTATAAACGTAAAAGGAAGGCTTTTCATCTTGAATAAAAATTCCTTCTTCCTTAAATTCTAAATATCTATTTTTTACAAGTTCGTAGCGTTCCTTTCCTGTAACTTCTTGGTCGTACTTATATCCAGGATTTACAATATGAAGAAAACTAAATGGATTATAGGCCATACGAGATTCGCGCTCATCCAAAGTATAACTTTGATAAGGACGCGCTGCCACAAGTCCAACAATGGCTCGTGTGGGTTTTATTGCTCTGAATGGGATGATATGTGCCATAATTGATGTTTCCGTCATTGCGAGCTTTTACATTAAAAAAAGCGTGGCAATCTATTTATTTTATTCGATTATTTCTTGATAGTGAGATTGCCACCTCCTTCATCCTCACAATGACATATTCGTCTTACTTCACAAACTGCCTTGAAACCACCTCTGCCTTTCTACTCTCAGAATAATTATAAAAACCCTCACCAGATTTCACCCCTAGTTTTCCTGCGTTTACCATATTTACTAAAAGTGGACATGGTGCGTATTTCGGATTTTTAAAGCCATCGTACATCACGTTTAGAATGGACAAGCAAACATCCAAGCCTATAAAATCTGCCAATTGTAATGGTCCCATGGGGTGCGCCATCCCTAATTTCATAACGGTATCTATTTCTTTAACCCCAGCAACATTAGTGTAAAGGGTTTCTATAGATTCGTTAATCATTGGCATTAGGATTCTGTTAGCCACAAATCCTGGGTAATCATTTACCTCAGTTGGAACTTTACCTAAAGTTTTAGAAAGCTCCATAATGGTATTGGTCACCTCATCGCTAGTATTGTAACCGCGAATGATTTCAACTAATTTCATGATTGGTACTGGATTCATAAAATGCATACCAATAACCTTATCAGGTCTCGAAGT
>CAYMDB010000195.1:0-6225 GCA_964388865.1 uncultured Flavobacteriaceae bacterium | reverse complement strand
GAAGTTTGCAGCCGCTGGTCGTTATCCAGGCGGTTTCTTCAAAAGAGAAGCCAGACCAAGTGACGGTGAAGTTTTAACCATGCGTATTGTAGACCGCGTATTAAGACCATTATTCCCGTCAGATTATAAGACAGAAACACAGGTCATGATTCAGCTCATGTCTCATGATGAAAATGTAATGCCAGATGCGCTTGCAGGTTTAGCCGCTTCGGCTGCCATTCAGTTATCGGATATTCCTTTTGAGTGTGCTATTTCTGAAGCACGTGTTGGTCGGGTTAACGGCGAATTTGTTATTAATCCGAGTCGTGCGCAATTAGCCGAATCTGATCTTGATATGATTATTGGAGCTTCAGCCGATTCTGTAATGATGGTGGAAGGTGAAATGAAAGAAATTTCAGAAGAAGATATGGCGGATGCCATTAAGTTCGCGCACGAAGCTATTAAAATTCAATGTGCTGCTCAGATTAAATTAGCCGAAGCCTTTGGGAAAAAACCCGTTAGAGAATATGCACCAGCGGAAAGCAACGAGACTATTGAAGCTAAAGTTCGTGAGATTGCTTACCAAAAAGTGTACGATATCGCTAAGGGCGGTCACAGTAAAAGAGAACGTGGAGAAGCGTTTTCAGCAGTAAAAGATGAAGTTCTAGCTGCATTTTCTGAAGAAGAATTAGAAGAAAATCAAGGTTTAATTAAAACCTATTTCTATAAAACCGAAAAAGAAGCGGTTAGAGAATTAACACTTGCTGAAGGTTTGCGTTTAGATGGTAGAAAAACATCAGACATCAGACCGATTTGGTGTGAAATTGATTATTTACCATCTGTACACGGTTCTGCAATTTTTACCAGAGGGGAAACTCAGGCCCTAGCCACAGTAACCCTTGGAACGTCTAGAGAAGCAAACATGATAGATATGCCATCTTTTGAAGGTGAGGAAACATTCTATTTACATTATAATTTCCCACCGTTTTGTACGGGTGAAGCCTATCCGATCAGAGGAACATCTCGTCGCGAAATTGGTCATGGAAACTTAGCACAACGCGCTTTAAAAAATATGATTCCAGATAACTGTCCTTACACCGTAAGAATTGTATCTGAAGTATTAGAATCTAACGGTTCGTCTTCTATGGCAACTGTTTGTGCAGGTACTATGGCTTTGATGGATGCGGGTATTCAAATGAAAAAACCAGTTTCTGGTATTGCTATGGGATTAATTTCTGATGGTGAACGCTATGCAGTTTTATCAGATATTTTAGGTGATGAAGATCATTTAGGTGATATGGACTTTAAAGTCACCGGTACTGCTGACGGAATCACCGCTTGCCAAATGGATATCAAGGTTAAAGGAATGCCTTACGAAATATTAATTAAGGCCTTAAAGCAAGCACGCGAAGGTCGTTTACATATTTTAGAAAAGCTTACCAACACTATTGCACAACCAAATGCAGACGTGAAGCCTCATGCACCTAAAATGGTGACTAGACGTATTCCAAATGAATTTATTGGAGCTTTGATCGGACCAGGAGGAAAAGTGATTCAAGAATTGCAAAAAGCGACCAACACCACTATTGTCATTAATGAAGATCCTGTTACTGAAGAGGGTATTGTTGAAATATTAGGCACAGGTCAAGATGGCATCGATGCTGTTTTAGCAAAAATTGATTCCTTAATGTTTAAGCCAGAAGTAGGTAGCGTTTACGAAGTTAAAGTTATTAAGATGCTCGATTTTGGGGCCGTTGTAGAATATTTAGATGCGCCAGGAAACGAAGTCTTATTACACGTTAGTGAACTAGCTTGGGAACGCACCGAAAATGTCTATGATGTGTTAAACATGGGAGATGTATTTGATGTGAAATACTTTGGTCAAGATCCAAGAACACGTAAAGAAAAAGTTTCGCGTAAAGCTATTTTACCAAAACCAGAAGGTTATTTAGCCAGACCACCGAGAGATAACAGTAGAGATAATCGCAGTGGCGGACGTGACAACAGAGGTAGAGATAATCGTGGCAGAGATCATCGCGGACGCGATGATCGTAAACCAAGAGAAGATAAGAAAGAAGATTAATCTTTAATTTTAAGCATTTAAAAGAAGCCGTTTCAAAACTCGTTGAAACGGCTTTTTAAAATTTTTTTACTAGTAGTCCTGCCGGAGAACGATTCTCAAATATTCAAATCTCAGAGAGGTTTATGAAGTATTGAGACACTTTCTTTTTTTTAACCAAAACTTAATGTATCTTAGCATAATATTAAAAATGTATAATCCCCTGTAATCCTTAACTTTATACTATTAGAACGTCACTGCAAATATAACAAGCATCATACAATAATTGTGCATCAACCATTGTCTATTCAGCAAACACTAATACATCATGAAATTAAGTATTATAATTCCCGCCTATAATGTTGAAAACTATATTGAGCCTTGTTTACAGAGCTGTTTGGAACAAGATATAGAGATTTCAGATTACGAAATTATAGTTGTTAACGATGGGTCAACTGACAACACAGAAGAAAAAGTACATTTTTTTGCCGAAGCACACCCAAACCTATATCTAATTTCCCAGTCTAATAATGGAGTTGGCGCGGCAAGAAATAAAGGTGTTAACTGCTCTAAAGGAGAATATATTTATTTCTTGGACGCTGATGACTACATCGCCAAAAATACCTTAGGTGTTCTTACTAAAATTATTGAACACTACAACCCAGACTTACTTTGGTTTTCATCTCAAAATGTATTCGACAACAGCTTTATAAATTCAAATACTTCAGAATTAGATATAACATCAAACCAAGTAATAAATGGAGTTGAATTTTTAGGATCTCATGATTATAAGCCGGAGGTTTGGTGGTACTTCATCAAAAAATCGTTTTACATAGAAAATAAAATCGTTTTTTACGACAAAAAATTTGTTCAAGATGCCTATATCACACCAACGTTAATAAGCAAAGCTGAACGGATTGTTCACATACCATATGATGTGCATAGATACAGGGTGTCTAATGTCTCTATCACTAGAAATACATCAGAGGAACATCTTAAAACTCATCTAAAAGATCTTTGTTATGCAATAGAAAAACTATTCTATCTTAAAAAAGATCTAATCAATACCGGCATCACCAATTCCTTAGCGATTAAGCGCATACAAGCTAAACAACAATACTATGTATTTATAGCAATTACTCGTTTTATGAGATCGAGTTTAAAACCCAAAGAACTGAAAGGCATGTTATCTGATTTTAAAACTATTGATGCTTATCCCCTGAATGTGTATTGGTCGACACTAAGTTTGAAAGACCCCTTAAATCTTACGCTTACGTTTATTTTTAACAGATCATTTTTATTATACCCTAGTGTTCATGCTTACAAAGTACTTAATAATCTTAAAAACAATGTTTTAAGAGGAGTAAATTGAATAATCCTCTATAATGGTCTAAAAAACACGATAAGTGCTAAACTCTCCGGTAGCACTTTACTAATCGGCACTTAAATATTGAATATTATGTCAATGCTACTGCTTAAAACTTGATATTGACTTTTATTACATTTCCTAAGGTTTTTACAATCGCGCTTCACCTTATCATAAATCTTTCCTAAAAGCAACTTCCCTAAAGTCCAAAGCCAAAGTAGCGGCGTAACTCTAGTGTTATTTTAACCCAAATAATCAAAAATACACATGGTCCCTGAAGAAACGCATATCAATAAATCTCGATCGACATCAAAAAAAATTCAAACATATATTAATAACCTGTCCAAAGGAAACGATTCATCCGAAAGTCTAAAAAATAGAATGACACTACTAAGTACCTTTTTATTTCTCGCTATGGGACTCTACTTTTTTTACGTTTTCTATCAAGATTTTGAAGCCTTTAATGCCAAGAAAGTTGGCACCACCCTCGGCTATACCTTTATGCTTGTTGCCACAACGCTTTTTATTTATAAAGCACTATTCTTCATCTATACCGCTTATAACTATATCAAATACAAACCCGTTGCTTCGGTTTCAGATTTCGAATTGCCTACCTGCACCGTTATCGTTCCTGCATATAACGAAGGAAAACAAGTTTGGGATACCTTAATGAGTTTAGCCGAAAGTAATTTTCCTGAAGGTAAATTACAATTGTTAGCCGTTGATGACGGTAGTTTAGACGATACTTGGGATTGGATGCTTAAAGCGAAAGACAAACTTGGAGACCGCTTAGACATCTACAAACAACCGAAAAACAAAGGAAAACGCCACGCCCTTTACCGTGGATTCAACTTAGGAACCGGAGAAATTTTTATTACAGTAGATAGCGACTCTATCGTTGGAAAAGACACCCTCAGAAACTTAGTCAGCCCGTTTGTAAAAGATAAACAATGTGGTGCTGTTGCTGGGAATATTAGAGTCCTCAACAATACAAAAGACATACTTCCTAAAATGCTCGACGTGAGTTTTGTGTTGAGTTTTGAATTTGTGCGTTCCGCAGAAAGCCATTTAAATTCGGTGTTATGCACCCCAGGCGCACTAGCGGCTTACAGAAGTACGGCCGTTTTTGAATGTTTACCACAATGGATCAACCAAACCTTTATGGGGCAACCCTCAGATATTGGTGAAGACCGCGCCATGACCAACATGATTCTAAAACAAGGTAAACATGTGCTGTTTCAAAAGAATGCTGTAGCTTACACCAATGTACCAACGCAGTACATTGGCCTGTACAAGATGTTTATCAGATGGGGACGTAGTAATGTGCGTGAAAATTTAGAGATGGCAAAATACGTATTCACCAATTTTAGAAAAGATAGTAAGGTAGGGATTCGTCTATTATTTATTAGTCAGTTTTCAAAACTACTAATGACCTATCCTTTTGTAATCTTCATGCTTTACTTTATTTTGGTGCACCCGCTGCTGTTTTTAGGCTCTACGATGGTCACCATTTTAATTCTGTCTACATTTTCCTTTTTATTCTTTACAAACCGCTACAGAACATATCAAGGTTTCTGGGCCTATACTTACAGTATAATGTACACCTTTGCGTTATTCTGGATTGCCCCTTATGCCATCGCAACAGCCAATAGAAGAGGCTGGTTAACGCGCGGATTGGCCGAGAAAAAATAAGGCTATTAAAACTTTTGCTTTAAACCATACCTTTTCAGAAAAAGGGTTAATGCAGTCGTTTCAGTCAGATACCTTCAATGTGTCACTGACAAACTGACATGATTAACCCTTTTTTTTATGTTGCAGATTTCCATATTGGCAACATTCGTATCTATATTTTTTGAATATCATAGGTTTTCCTTCATATGCTTTAAAACATCAAAATTATTTAAATCTGTTACTCATTCTGGCACTGTCGCACAGTAATTGTGCTTTGTATAAGAGTATCTGACAATGTATCGGCTAAAAACCATATATACATTCGTTCATATAATCGGATTAACTAAATCAGATTTTTATATAATCAATAATAAATTAAAAGATGAAAGTATTAGTAATAGGAGCCGGAAACATGGGACTCACCTACGCAGAAGGAATGGCAGGATCTATCTTGTTAGGCAAACAAAACTTAAGAATCTATGACACAGATCCGAATAAGATTGAAATCCTAAGAAAAAGACCCGAATTTGATATGTACACGTCTTTGTCTGATGGTATAGCAGAGGCAGACATTGTATTTATAGCCGTAAAACCATACCACTGTGATGGACTTTTTGAAGAAATGAAACCCTTCGTTAATCAGGAACAAATTTTTGTTTCTTTAATGGCTGGTGTTACCATAAAATCAATTCAAGAGGGTTTAAAAGTTAAAAAAGTGGTGAGAGCCATGCCAAATCTTCCTGCAAAAGTAGGAAAGGGGGTTACCTCATATACCGATGCAGATGAAGTTTCTAAGGTTGAACTTCTAATGGTAAGACATCTGCTCGATACTACAGGAACATCCATCCGTGTAAGTTCTGAAAAATTTATTGATGCCTCAACCGGTATTTCAGGTAGTGGTCCTGCCTATGTGTTTTACTTCATGCAATCTATGTTAGAGGCCGCACAAAAAATGGGATTTTCAGATTACGATTCAAAAGTACTTGTAAGTAATACCTTTGAAGGAGCCATAGAATTATTCAATCAATCTGATATATCACCAGAGAGCTGGATAATCAAAGTAGCTTCTAAAGGTGGAACAACTCAAGCAGCCATTGATTCTATGGAGGATAATAATGTAAAACAACTAATTGAAGATGCGGCTTATGCG
>CAYMDB010000194.1:0-6248 GCA_964388865.1 uncultured Flavobacteriaceae bacterium | reverse complement strand
ATAAGTAAAATTAAGGTGTTTTTAGTAAAATGAGAATGTTTAAAACCTACGATAACTGCGTTTTGTCTAATATATGGTCTTAGTTACCATACAATAACTATACAAGTACTTTTTTTCCTCAAAACTGCACTGTTTAGGAAAAGGAGTACATGTAGAAAATATTATTAGTCTAGCTTGAATGACTGATGATCTAGATAAAAAGTTTGGCATTTTCTTTCTCTGAAAATAATAAATCTAAAACAGACAAATTTTCAAAAAAAAGCTCACCTGATTGACGGTATTCGATATGATTGTATTTATGGTAAGTAATCTCAATATGTTCCGCGTCAAAAATAGCTTTATCTTTTTCTAAATAGTCTTCTGAACCATTATTTGCTAGTAATTTATCGGCATTCAGTTGCTTACATATATCCAAAACTAGATGACTTTTGGTGCCTTTTACATTTAATTCTGATGCACGCACTAATTTAGTGGGAATCTCAAGATATTGACAGCACTTAGTGATAAATTCAATATTAAACTCTGCAATTTTATCCCAATCCTTTAGATATAATTCTTTTAAAAAAGCAACCTCTTCATAGGTGCTTGAATAATTATACTGAAAACTATCAAGGTGTTTTTGTTTCCAGTCTTGATTGTTATCAATAAAAACATCTTTAATCATGGTATTTGTTTTGGGTAATTTCGTAGGAATACGGACCCAAAATTCGGCTTCGTCTACTTTAGAGCCCGATTTTAATCGATTACGCATATGCCATGTTTGTTTTTTAAACTTTACGTTATCTAAAAAGACAAAGACATCAGAATTCTTTATCATATTAAAATAGCCTATCCAAGGAAAAAGTGTAGGTTGAGAAATGCTTATGGTCATTTAGTTATAGGTCAATCTTGGGGTTGTTCACAAAATAAAATTTTGATATTTTATTATTGGTCACAGACATTAGTTTCAAATAATTTAGAGTCTCAGCTTTTTATTTATTTAAACAAAAAAACATCTCTTAAAAGCAAATGTATAAATTTTTTTTATAAATCAAATTTGTTAAATTATTTATAGTCAAACGGTTGTATATATCCGTTGTCTGTGCCTAAAATGATTAAGGAAATTTTTAGACTCAAAGAGTATTATTCACCCGCTTGTAGGTTATTAAGATTTAAATTGTCGCTGAAATTTGGGCTATCTTATAGAGCAGTCCTATGCACTCTGTTTACACTAATGGGCATAATTAGTACTTAAGATTTAAAAGTTTTTATACACAGCATCAAAGTTTTGAGCTTTAATTATGAAACTTTAGGTACCATTTAATATTATCTTTGCGTTAACTGTTGGCATAATGATATGTGTTTCTTCCCTAATTTAGCCATATTAGCCATATTTTAGTACTTTGTCGAATAAAAATGCCGTTTAAAGATGTTTTTTAGTTGTATGAATTTTTTTAAATCGGTTTTTTTTATATTTTTACACCTCATTTGTTACAATGCAAAATAAAACTATAATCGCCTCAATCTTATTCTTGTTCATAGGTTATATATCTGTGGCTCAAGCGAATATGCCACCCCCACCTGCGCCACCTCCACCGCCAGGATTACCTATCGATGGCGGGATTATCGCATTGTTTGTTATTGCATTAACATATGGTGTCTATAAACTAAATAAAATTAGAAAAGAGTTAGTCTAGTATCTTAAATCGTTAAGACGTTTTACATATTTCCCAATCACATCAAATTCTAAATTAACAGTGTCATTCACTTTAAGCGTTTTAAAGGTGGTATGATGATAGGTGTATGGAATAATGGCTACAGAAAACTGATTCAATTTAGAGTTTACTACCGTTAAACTAACCCCATTTACGGTTACAGATCCTTTTTCAATGGTGATGTTACTGAGGGCTGAGTCGTATTCAAAGGTATAAAGCCAACTGCCATTTTCCTCTAAAGCAGCAATGCAAGTTGCGGTTTGGTCTACATGGCCTTGAACTATATGGCCGTCTAAACGATCTCCCAGTTTCATGGCGCGTTCTATATTAACAAAATCGTTTTCCTTAAGAAGACCAAGGTTGGTTTTATTGAGCGTTTCTTGTATAGCTGTAACTTTATAGAGGTTTCCATTCACACCTACCACCGTAAGGCACACCCCGTTATGCGCTACACTTTGGTCAATTTTGAGTTCATTTGTAATAGACGTTTTAACACTAATTATTAGATTCCCACCGTCTTTTTTTAGGCTTTCAATTTTTCCGAGATCTTCTATAATGCCTGTAAACATAAATTGTCTTTTATTTAGTTAAATTTGTAGTCACAAAGTTAAAAACAAAGCATTCGCCAATCAGCAATTTTAATAAAAAAATAGGACAGCGCACACAAATGAAAAAAGAAGAAAATATTATAGTTGGCATTTCTGTTGGAGATCTCAATGGTATCGGACCAGAGATTATTATTAAATCTTACGAAGATCCAAGAGCTTTAGAGTTAAGCACACCCGTTATTTTTGCATCTGGTAAAACCATGCAGTTTTTTAAAAAGCACATGAACAGTAAAATAAACTTTTGGAGTGTTGATACACCAGACAAAATTGTACATGGCAAAGTTAATGTAGTTAACGTTTGGCGAGAAGCGGTTAAAATTGAATTCGGAAAAACAGACCCTGAGATAGGAGAGTACGCCATTAGGTCACTCGAAGCGGCAACCGAAGCTTTAAAAGAAGGACTCATAGATGTTTTAGTCACGGCACCTATTAATAAAAGTAATATACAGTCTGAAAAATTTAATTTTCCAGGTCACACCGATTACTTAGCCAAAGCTTTAAATGGAAAAAGTTTAATGTTTATGGTATCTGAGGGTTTGCGTGTCGGACTTTTAACAGATCATGTGCCACTTAAAGATGCTAGCCAAACTATAACTGAAGCTCTTATTCAACAAAAAATTGCTACGGTATTGCAATCTTTAACTCAAGATTTTGGTATTAGAAAACCTAAGGTCGCTGTTTTGGCTATTAATCCGCATGCAGGAGACCATGGCGTTATTGGAAATGAAGACGACACTGTACTAAAACCAGCATTAGAGAAAATTATGGCTGATGGAAATTTAGTTTACGGCCCCTATTCTGCCGATAGTTTTTTTGGCTCAAATACTTACAAGAGTTTTGATGCCATTATTGCATCCTATCACGATCAAGGTTTAATCCCTTTTAAAACCATCGCTTTTGGGCAGGGAGTTAATTTTACAGCAGGCTTAAATAAGGTAAGAACATCCCCAGATCACGGTACTGCTTATGAAATAGCAGGAAAAGGTATCGCGGATGAAAGTTCTATGAAACAGGCCATACGTACCGCAATTCAGATCTTTAGAACAAGGGAAAACTTTGAAACTTATAATAAAAACCCATTAAAAAAAGGGTCGAGATAATTATTAACAAAAATTGTTGATATCTTGCCTTTTTATCATAGAAAAATGTATATATTTGCACGCTCAAAATGTATGTGATAATGAAGGTACTAAAAGCTTATACAATTCCTTTTGTAGGGTTGAAGTTAGGAGAGCATCATTTTGATTTTAAAATTGATAATACGTTCTTTCAAAATTTTGAATACGATGAGTTTAACGCAGTAGACGTTGCGATTGATCTGAAATTTGAAAAAAAAACAACCTTGTTAGAGTTGTTTTTTTCAGCTAAGGGATTTGTCAACGTAAATTGCGATATAACGAACGAACCTTACGATCAGGCAATTAACGATGAGCTAAAATTAGTTGTTAAGTTTGGTGATGAATATAACGATGACAACGACGATATCTTAATTGTGCCGCATGGCGAGTATGAAATTAATATAGCGCAGTACATTTATGAACTTATTGTGCTTTCGGTTCCTGCAAAACGCGTGCACCCTGGTGTTGAAGATGGTTCATTACAATCAGAAATACTTTCAAAATTAGAAGAATTAAGTCCAAGTGAGGACAACCCAATAAAAACATCCGAGGACATTGACCCTCGTTGGAATAATTTAAAAAAACTATTAACGGATAAATAACATTTAAAATGGCACATCCAAAGCGTAAAATATCAAAAACCAGAAGAGATAAAAGAAGAACACATTACAAAGCTTCTGTACCTCAAATAGCAACTTGCCCAACAACTGGTGAGCCACACTTATACCATAGAGCACATTGGCACGATGGAAAATTATACTACAGAGGTCAAGTATTAATTGACAGTGCTACTGAAGATGATAAGGTAGCATAAATACTATGCATGCATATAAGAAAACGCTCCTCTTTGAGCGTTTTTTTTGTTTTAATTTTCTCAATAGTATAAAAACTGCTTTATTTGCATAATTAATTGCCAAAAAGCGATGACAATTGAATAAAATGCATGCATTTTTAACAATTTTCAATACTTTTAAATTATCTAAAAGCTAATAATGAGTAAAATCACAGCAGCAATTACAGCTGTAGGAGGCTATGTTCCTGATTTTGTTTTAACTAACAAGGTTCTTGAAACCATGGTAGATACCAATGACGAGTGGATTACGTCTCGCACAGGAATTAAAGAACGGAGAATTCTTAAAGAAGACGGAAAAGGGACTTCCTTTTTGGCCATAAAAGCTGCGGAAGATTTAATTCAAAAAACAGGATTAGATCCAAAAGAGATTGAACTCGTTATTGTGTGTACGGCCTCACCAGATATGAAAGCTGCAGCAACAGCGGCTTATACGGCTACACAGATTGGTGCGGTAAATGCCTTCTCTTACGATTTAGAAGCTGCATGTTCTAGTTTCTTATTTGGGATGTCAACAGCTGCGGCCTATATAGAAGCAGGTCGTTATAAAAAAATCCTATTAATAGGTGCCGATAAAAATTCATCCTTCATCAACTATAAAGATAGGGCTACTTGTATCATCTTTGGCGATGGTGCCGGGGCTGTACTTTTTGAACCAAATGAAGAAGGTTTAGGTCTTCAAGATGAATTGTTGAGAAGTAATGGCGACGGACGAGAATTTCTTCAAGCAACCTACGGAGGTTCCTCTTTTCCTATAAATGAAAACACCTTTAGAGACGGAAAACATTATGTGTTTCAAGACGGAAAAACAGTGTTCAAAAATGCAGTTTTTAATATGGCAGATGTTACTGAAAAAATAATGAAAAGAAATAACCTCAGTAATAACGATATCGCCTGGTTGGCAGCGCACCAAGCCAATAAACGTATCGTTGATGCCACGGCGAAGAGAATACATTTAGAGGATAATAAAGTTATGATGAATATACAGCGGTACGGAAACACTACATCTGCAACTTTACCGTTATTGTTGTTTGATTACCAATCACAACTCAAAAAAGGTGATAAAATCATATTTGCCGCCTTTGGTGGTGGATTTACCTGGGGCTCAATTTATTTAAAATGGGCTTATAATTCCTAAGAATAAACTAACTAATTAATAACTAATGATTATGGATTTAAAAGAGATTCAGAACTTAATAAAATTTGTTGCCAAATCTGGTGCAAGTGAGGTTAAGTTAGAAATGGATGACATTAAAATTACCATTAAAACAGGATCTGATAATGATCATGCCATGGTGCATCAAGTCCCTATGCAACCCAATCAAATGGTTCAGCAACAAGCACCAACGCAACCTGCGGTTACATCTCAAGCACCCACAGTAACAACAACGGTGAGTGAAGATTCAAAATACATAACTATAAAATCACCTATTATCGGAACATTTTATCGCAAACCATCACCCGATAAACCTGTTTTTGTAGAAGTGGGTACTGAGATTAAAGAAGGGGATGTCCTTTGTGTTATAGAGGCTATGAAATTATTTAATGAGATTGAATCTGAAATCTCTGGTAAAATTGTAAAAGTACTTGTTGACGACTCGTCGCCAGTGGAATTCGATCAGCCTTTATTTTTAGTAGATCCATCATAACCAAATTTATTCCGAATCTTCGGGACCAAATTATAATTCCGCACATGGCAGAATTTTAATACCTAAAACGTTATGTTTAAAAAAATATTAATAGCCAATAGAGGGGAAATAGCACTGCGTGTTATTAGAACTTGTAAAGAAATGGGCATTAAAACTGTGGCGGTTTATTCAACTGTAGATGCAGAGAGTCTTCACGTTAAGTTTGCAGACGAAGCTGTATGTATCGGACCACCACCTAGTAGTGAATCTTACCTTAAAATATCTAATATTATAGCCGCAGCAGAAATTACAAATGCTGATGCCATTCATCCGGGTTACGGTTTTTTATC
>CAYMDB010000193.1:0-6249 GCA_964388865.1 uncultured Flavobacteriaceae bacterium | reverse complement strand
TAATGGCAGTACTTTTGCCACTTAATGAATTAAGTTAAAATAAACAGGAACTCAAAATGAGTAAAAAAAATAATATACACAACGAAGACGAATCTTTAACGAAAGACCCACAAGGTTATCAGTCAGAGACAGATGAGAATAGCACAGAATCAGACCAACTAGACAACGAGCAGAGTACAGAAATACGATCTGTGGAAGAACAATTGCAAGACCAAGTGGCGGCAGAAAAGGATAAATTTATGCGCTTATTTGCGGAGTTTGAAAATTATAAAAAGCGAACCACCAAAGAACGTATTGAATTATTTAAAACAGCCAGTCAAGACGTTATTATATCTATGCTGCCAATTATTGATGATTTTGAGCGTGCCATTATACATATGGAAAATGATCAAGAAGCAGAAGAATTGAAAAAAGGTGTTGTACTGATTTATAACAAGCTCAAAAATACCCTAGAACAAAAAGGTTTAACTAAAATTGAAGTCAATCAAGGTGATACATTTAACGCAGATGTTCATGAAGCTATTACTCAAATTGCCGCACCGAGTGCAGACTTAAAAGGAAAAATTATTGATGTCGTTGAGCGTGGTTACAAGCTGGGCGAAAAAGTGATTCGTTTTCCAAAAGTTGTTATTGGCCAATAGACGCACATGGCCTGACCCGTATAGCTTGACTTATTAAAAGTCAGAATTAAAATAAATATAATATTACCCATTTTGATGGGCAGTTACTATGAAGGAAGATTATTACAATATACTAGGAATTAGTAAAAATGCAACCGAAGCAGAGATAAAAAAGGCCTATCGCAAGATGGCTTTAAAATACCATCCGGATAAAAACCCCAACGATAAAGAAGCTGAAGATAAGTTTAAATCGGCAGCTGAAGCTTATGAAGTTTTAAGTAATGCCGATAAAAGAGCGCGCTATGATCAGTTTGGTCATCAAGCTTTTAATGGTGGCGGTGGCTTTAATGGTGGTGGCATGAATATGGATGACATCTTTAGTCAGTTTGGTGATATCTTCGGTAGCGCTTTTGGCGGTGGCGGCGGTTTTAGTGGCTTTAGCGGTGGCGGTGGTCGACAACGCGTCGTTAAGGGCAGTAATTTACGTATTCGTATTACACTCACCTTAGAAGAGGTTGCCAATGGCGTTGAAAAAAAGATTAAGGTTAAACGCAAAAAGCAGGCGCCAGGAACCACCTACAAAACTTGTAGTACCTGTAACGGATCTGGACAAGTAACACGAATAACCAACACTATTTTGGGACGTATGCAGACTGCATCTCCTTGTCAGACTTGTGGTGGCGCTGGACAAACTATTGACAAAAAACCGGCTGATGCAGATGCACAAGGTTTGAAAATTGTTGAAGAAACCGTGTCTGTTAAAATACCAGCTGGTGTTGTTGATGGAATGCAACTTAAAGTTACCGGTAAAGGTAATGATGCCCCAGGTAATGGTATTGCTGGCGATTTATTAGTTGCCCTTCAAGAACAAGAACATCCAACACTGAAGCGTGAAGGTGATAATTTACATTACGATATGTACGTTTCCATACCAGATGCCGTTTTAGGGAACTCAAAAGAAATAGATACCGTAACAGGTAAGGTGAAAATTAAGCTCGAACCAGGTGTGCAATCTGGTAAAATATTAAGGTTACGCGGTAAGGGAATCCCGAGTATCAACGGATATGGTATAGGGGATTTATTGGTACATGTTAATGTATGGACACCAAAAGACTTAAATAAAAAGCAAAAAGACTTTTTTGAAAGTATGAAAGACGACGAACATTTTGAGCCGAAACCTGAAAGTTCTGATAAATCTTTTTTTGAAAAGGTAAAAGATATGTTTTCCTAAAGTTATAATAATTCATAAAAATTAGTATCTTTGACTTATCGTTAATGTGAATTAGCGGTAATTTTTCTTTTTCATAGCAATTTTTTCCCATCCTTGTTTAATTATAAGGGTGGGTTTTGTTTTTAAGCCTTCACTGCTTTGTTTTTTTTTTAAAGTTAAGATGTGAGACTTTTATACCGCGTAACTCTTCAACATTTAATATATTTACAACATCACCTTCCTAACTAAAAAGTATTGAAAATGAATGAACTCTTAGTCGCTAATTCCGTCTCAAAAAACTATGGGGATTTTAGAGCGCTAAACCAAGTATGTATAGCCGTGCCAAAGGGTAGTATTTTTGGTTTGCTAGGACCAAATGGTGCGGGTAAAACCACCTTAATACGCATTATTAATCAAATTACTATGCCAGATGAAGGCAGTATTTTGTTGGACGGTGAGCTATTAAAGCCGCATCATATAAAAGATATTGGGTACTTGCCCGAAGAACGCGGATTGTACAAATCTATGAAAGTGGGTGAGCAGTGTTTATATTTAGCACGGTTAAAAGGGTTAACCAAAGCTGAGGCCAAAAGTCGACTAAAATATTGGTTTGATAAATTAGACATTGGCGATTGGTGGAATAAGAAAATTCAAGAATTAAGTAAAGGACAAGCGCAAAAAATTCAATTTGTAGTGACCGTTTTGCATCAACCTAAACTTTTAATTTTTGATGAACCCTTCTCTGGATTCGACCCAATTAATGCAAATTTAATCAAAGACGAAATATTACAACTCAGAGATGAAGGCGCAACCGTAATATTTTCAACCCATCGCATGGAATCTGTGGAAGAATTATGCGATCACATCGCTTTAATTCATAAATCGAATAAAGTTTTAGATGGTCAACTCAACGATATCAAACGTCAGTACAAAACCAATACTTTTGAAGTGGGATTGCAATCTTTAGATAAAGCGAAGGTGATTGCTGAAATTCAAAATTCATTTGATGTGCTTCCGGCAACTTTTAAAAACTTAAATGACGATATTAAGTTGAATGTAAAAATAGGAGATAACACGTCTCCAAATGATTTGCTCTCTTTTTTAACTGCGAAAGCTGAGGTTCACCATTTTGTGGAAGTCATCCCGTCAGCAAATGATATTTTTATTCAAACCGTTAAAAACAACTAAAAAATGAATCATTTACCACTCATTATAAAACGTGAATATCTCACTAAGGTTAAGAATAAATCGTTTATTATAATGACTTTTTTGAGTCCTTTAATAATGATAGTGCTTATCGCTGTGGTAGCCTATTTATCGCAATTAAATAACGATAAACAACGCATCATTTCGGTTTTAGACGAAACGGGTTATTTGTCTGATCTGTTCGAAAATACAGACCATACAACTTATACCAATTTAAGTGGCTTAAGCTTTGATGATGCCATTGCTCTAGTTAAGGAAAAAGAAGACTACGGTTTGTTGCATATTGCCAATTCAGAAGATCTTAATGGAGTCTCTGGCAACGTAAAGTTTTATTCAGAAGAATCGCCATCATTGACAATTATTTCTGGTTTAGAGCGTAAAATTGAAAAGCGTTTAGAAGAAATAAAATTAGAAAAAGATGGTGTGTCTATGGAGCAAATTAAAGCCTCTAAAACCAATATAGATATCGCTCAAGAAAGTTTTGATGGTCAAAAAAGTTCTAAAGTAGACAATATTGTGAAGTTGGCTTTTGGGGGTATTGCAGGCTATCTGCTGTTCATGTTTATTATTATTTACGGTAATATGATTATGAGAAGTGTTATTGAAGAGAAGACTAGCAGAATTATAGAAGTCATTATTTCTTCTGTAAAGCCTATTCAACTCATGATGGGTAAAATTATAGGAACCTCTTTAGCCGGTATAACACAATTTGTGATTTGGGTTATTTTAGGCTTTGTACTATTAACGGTCGTTTCTGCTATTTTTCAAATTGATATGAGTCAGGTTCAAACCCCACAAACAGAAATGGTAAACCAAGCGATGCAACAAGACGGTGCCCAAGCTATGGCCGAAAATTTAATCGTAGCTATTGGCAATTTGCCTCTGGCCAATCTCGTTATAGCCTTTATGTTTTTCTTTATTGGCGGCTATTTGTTGTACAGTTCTCTTTATGCAGCTATTGGTGCTGCTGTAGATAACGAAACCGATACACAGCAATTTATGCTTCCCATTCTAATGCCGCTTATATTAGCTGTTTATGTGGGTGTGTTTACGGTAATTGAGGATCCACATGGCACAGTCTCAACGGTATTTTCATTTATTCCATTGACGTCCCCGGTGGTGATGCTTATGCGAATCCCTTTTGGTGTACCACTTTGGCAGCAAGCCTTGTCCTTGTTACTTTTAATTGGAACCTTCATCTTGGCTGTTTGGTTTGCTGCTAAAATTTATCGTGTAGGTATCTTAATGTACGGTAAAAAACCAACGTATTTAGAGCTGTTTAAATGGCTAAAATATTAAAGTATGACTCAAGGATTAGATAAAATTGAAGAAACCATTACGGAAAGTTCGATTTGGGAAACAATCTCAAATTTTCTGAGGCAACATATAAATTTAGGTACCGATATTAGTATATCAATTTTAGACATATTTGTAGTAATTACCGTTATTTTTATTACCAGCTTGGTTCTGAAATTCTTACTTACTATTGTTACTAAGAAACTCCCCGAGGACGACAAAAGTAAATTTGATGTGCTCTATGGCTATTTTAAGTGGCTTATTTACCTCATTATTTTCCTCATTACTTTACATACCGTTGGTGTTGATGTGACAGCTATTTTTGCGGCATCGGCGGCCTTGTTAATTGGTATTGGTTTAGCGCTTCAAACTTTATTTCAAGATATTATTTCTGGCGTTTTTATATTGTTAGATCAAACCTTACATGTTGGAGATATTGTTGAGTTAGAAGGTAAAGTTGGTAGAGTGGAAGAAATTAAATTAAGAACGACAAGAACAGTGACTATAGATAATAAGGTCTTAATTATACCAAATCACTTATTTCTAGAAAACAGTTTATACAATTGGACTCAAAATGGTACCCTTACAAGAGAATACGTCAATGTTGGTGTAGCCTATGGTAGCGATGTTCAGTTGGTAAAAAAACTTTTATTGCAGGCAGCAAACACGCATCCTGAGGTTATTTCAGAACCTAAGCCTAGAGTGCTTTTTATGGATTTTGGGGATAGTTCACTCAACTTTAAGCTTGTTTTTACTTTGACGGATAGTTTTACAGCTATGTTGCCTAAAAGTGATATTCGCTTTGAAATAGATCGTTTATTCAGAGAAAATAACGTAACAATTCCATTCCCACAGCGCGATATTCATATTATAAAACAATAAAATAAGTATGCTTTTTAGCTTTCAAAAATCATTCACAACCATAATTTTAGTAGTCTTGGTTGGTATGAACTTGCAAGCTCAACTAACGGATTTAGCACGTTTAGAATATTCGTTTATTCCGAAAAGTGATTCCGAAGATCAATACACGCGCCTTAGGGCTCTTGTCAACTATCCTATAGAAATGGGAGAGGAGCGCTATTTTGTGATTGGTGCCGAGTACAACAGAATTATTCTCAATATTGAGGATGCCTATCCTTTTAATGCCTCATTATTTGAAACGATAAATGTTATTGATCTCAATCTCGGTTATACTTTTAAAACGAGTGAATATTGGCGCTTGGGTTTTAAATTTAATCCCAGAATCGCCTCAACACTAAGGTCTAAATTGACTAAAGACGACTTTTTTTTGAATGGCGGCGTTTTCGTTATTAATGATAGAACCAAAGATGAAACAGCAATAAAACCCTATCGTTTAATACTGGGACTTACTTATAATGCCACTGCGGGGGTTCCTTTTCCACTACCTTTTGTTAGCTACTTCAGGCGCGTAAATAAAAACTGGTCTTTTAATGCAGGTGTTCCGAAATCGAATTTAAAGTATTTTTTTAATGAAAAAAGTATGATGCAAATATTTACAAGCTTAGACGGTTATTATGCGCACTTACAGCAACCACAAACGCTCAACGGTAAGCAAATAGAAAACATTTCTTTATCTTTAATCGTTGGTGGTTTGGGCTACGAATATTATTTTACAAAACATTTAGTAGCTTATGTTTATACAGGTTATACCTTTAGACTTAATAATGTATTAAGAGCTGCAAATAGAGATGAGGTTTTTAAATTAGACGATATTAATGCCTTTTATCTAAGAACAGGAATAAAATTTAAATTATAGTTATGCCAAAAATATTAATAATAGAAGATGAAGCGGCCATACGACGCGTACTCGTAAAAATTCTATCAGAAGAAAATGACAGCTACCAAGTAGATGAAGCCGAAGATGGTTTGGCAGGAATGGAAAAAATAAAAAATGAG
>CAYMDB010000192.1:0-6251 GCA_964388865.1 uncultured Flavobacteriaceae bacterium | reverse complement strand
CCTTAGAAATGGCTTTGGTTGAAAATATTCAACGCCAAGACTTAGATCCTATAGAAATTGCACTTTCTTACCAACGTTTAATTGATGAAATCAACCTTACTCAAGAACAAATGAGTGAGCGTGTTGGTAAAAAACGATCGACTATCGCTAACTACTTGCGCTTATTAAAATTAGATCCGATTATCCAAACCGGAATGCGCGACGGTTTTATAAGTATGGGTCACGGTAGAGCGATGGTGAATATTGAAAGTCCGGTTGAGCAGCTCGAAGTCTACGAAAAAATTATCACCAATAAATTATCCGTTAGAGCCACCGAACAATTGGTTAAAAATCTTAGCACTGAATATCCTAAAAAACCAGAAACCACAGCTACCACAGAAGTTCCTAAATACATAAAAAAAGGTATAAAAGAGTTTTCAGAATACTTTGGACACAAAATAGACGTTAAAATGGCTAAGAATGGCAGTGGAAAGCTTACCATACCCTTTCATTCTGAAGAAGATTTTAACCGCATAAAAAAATTAGTCCAGCGTGCTAAATAAACGTTTCTATAGTCTTTTTTTAAGTCTGTTTTCAATGCTGTTGTCCTTCTCTCAAATAGAAAAAGACAGCACCAGTATAGGGCTAGACAAGGATGTTGTAGTGTTAGAGGAAGCGCTAATTGTGAAAGAGGAAATTGATCCTTTAAGACCTTCTAAAGCAGCCTTTTATTCCGCAGTATTTCCTGGCTTAGGCCAAATCTATAATAAAAGATATTGGAAAGTACCCTTAGTATGGGGTGCCATTGGTACAGGCATCTATTTTTATACGCGAAACGATAAACAATTCGATCGCTACAGAGATGCTTATAAACGACGCTTAGCCGGCTTTAACGATGATGAATTTTTCGGAGTTATATCTACCGACGGTCTTATACGAGCCCAAGAACAATTCAGACGGAATAAGGAAATCTCATTGCTAGTAACCATAGGTCTCTATGCTCTAAATATTATCGACGCTAACGTTGATGCCCATTTACTTCAATTTAATGTGGATGAAAATTTAAGTTTAAGTCCGCATTATCAATACAATGAAATGGAAAATACCTCTGATTTAGGATTAACCCTTAACTTCAAATTTTAATATGAAAATTGCTTTACTTGGCTATGGTAGAATGGGTAAAAGCATTGAGGCGATTGCACTACAACGACATCACAGTATCTCATTTAAAATCTCGGATGCCACCTCAAATCTTGATTTTTCAACCACAGATGTGGCCATAGATTTTAGTATTCCTTCGGTAGCCGTGACAAATATTAAGATGGCTTTAGACGCTGGGATTCCGGTGATTTCGGGCACAACAGGTTGGTTAGAACACTATGACGAGCTTATAGCCTATTGTAAGAAAAAAAACGGTACTTTTCTATATGCTTCAAATTTCAGTTTGGGAGTCAATATTTTTTTTGAAATTAATAACAGATTAAGTGAGTTAATGGCAAGTCATAAGGATTACACCGTAGCCTTAGAAGAAATTCATCATACCCAAAAATTAGATGCACCGAGCGGAACCGCAATCACTTTGGCAGAGCAAATTATAAAGCATACCGATTATACAAAATGGACTTTGGACCAGGCCAAGTCTGATGAAATTTATATTAAAGCCAAACGCATTGAGGGAGTTCCTGGCACACACGAGATCACTTATAATTCTGAAATCGATGCAATAAGTATCAAACACACAGCACACAGTAGGCAAGGTTTTGCCTTAGGTGCGCTTATTGCTGCAGAATGGATTAAGGATAAAAAGGGAGTTTTTAGCATGAAGGATGTGTTGAAAATTAACGCTTAATGCACAAATAACGCCTGTGGTAACGCATACGTCAATTGCAAATCTTTGTTAAATAAATCAGTTATTGAGCTATGATTTTTTTTTTCAACGATAAAAACTGCAAATTTGAATTTTTATAACTAATCAATTGTCATGAGACAATTATCATTTTAAACATTATGAGCTGGACACAGTGGTTTATTTTTTTATTGCTAGTACAAATTATTCATGGGCTAGGCACGTGGAAATTATACATTAAAGCGGGCAGACAAGCATGGGAAGCCTTTGTCCCAGTGTACAATGCCGTCATTTTAATGAAAATTATATCGCGTCAGTGGTGGTGGGTAATTTTGATGTTTTTACCGATAGTCAATCTTATTATGATTCCAGCGGTTTGGGTAGAAACCGCTCGTAGTTTTGGAAAAGACAGCAAATTAGATGCATTTTTATGTATCGTAACACTTGGCTTCTACCTCTATTATTTAAATTATGCCGCGGATGTGAGCTATAAGGAGAATAGAAAATTAACACCAAAAACGTCCACCGGCGAATGGATTACTTCGATCTTATTCGCAATAGTTGCCGCAACCATTGTACACACCTATTTCTTTCAACCCTTTGTAATTCCGTCTTCGTCTTTAGAAAAATCATTATTAGTTGGTGATTTTCTTATTGTAAGCAAACTGCATTACGGTCCTAGAGTTCCTATGACAACCGTTGCAGCTCCTATGGTACACGATACCATTCCTGTTCTAAAAACTAAGTCCTATGTATTTAGTGATGCGTTTGAAAAGCGCAACAGCTCTTGGAAAAATAGGCTTCAACTTCCTTATCTGAGGTTGCCTGGTTTTGAAAAAATCGAACGTAATGATATTGTGGTTTTTAATCAACCCGCAGATACACTTTTGGATATGAATAAATTCAGTCCAGATCGTAATTACTACAAACCCATTGACAAAAAAACAAATTTGGTAAAACGCTGTGTGGGAGTTGCTGGTGATACCTTAGAAATTAAAAATGGTTACGTTTATATCAATGGAGTACAAAACAAGCTGCCGCCGCGAGCGCATTTGCAATTTTCATATGACATTACATTTAAGCGCAACCTGCAACCTTCGCGAATCATAGACATTTTAAAAAAATACGATATCACCGATGGCTTAGGTTACGGAACTACACAAGGCTCTTACAGAATTCCTGCCGCAACAGATCATGCGGTAGCGCAATTAAAAAACCATCCGGAGGTCGCAAGTATCGTTCCTCTTAGAAAAGAAAAAGGAGAGAACGATAATCTTTTTCCAAGGGACCTAAACTTCGCTTGGAACATCGATAACTTCGGACCAATGTGGATTCCAAAAGCTGGAGCCACTGTAGATTTAACTATTGAAAATATCGCCCTTTATAAACGTACCATAGCAGAATACGAAGGTCACAAAGTCGTTACCAGAGGAAATCAAATTTTTATTGATGACAAGGTGGCAACATCCTACACCTTTAACCAAGATTATTTCTGGATGATGGGAGATAACCGACACAATTCTATTGACAGCAGGTTTTGGGGCTTTGTGCCTTTTAACCATACCTTCGGAAAGCCTGTATTTATTTGGATGAGTATTGACGGAATCAACGATGGTGTCAAAAACTGGAGTTTCCGCTGGGATAGAATCTTTACGACTGTAAGTGGCAGTAGCGAACGCACCTCTTATTTAATTCCGTTTTTAGTGGTTGTTTTCGGACTCACCTTCTTTAACAAATGGAGAAAGAAAAAGAAAGCTAAGGCTTAAATTTGGTCTTAAAAAAGACAGCATGAACGCGCTTTTATATCCTACTTATTTCCCTAATGTGGCACATTTTGTAGCGATGATAAATGCTGAAACGGTTTATTTTGAAGTCTGCGATAATTACCAGAAGCAAAGTTTTAGAAACAGGGCGGAGATTTATGGAGCCAATGGTAAATTAGCCTTAACCGTTCCTGTGAGTTACACTCAAAAAAATAGACAACTTTATAAGGAGGTTAGGATTGCAAATGATGACTTATGGCAACAACAGCATTTAAAATCACTGCAATCGGCTTATAGTATGTCCCCTTTTTTTGAATTCTATATAGACGACCTAATGCCCTTGTTTGAAACCCAATTCGACTTTATTTTAGATTTTAATTTGAAGTGTTTTGAGGTTCTGAAAGACTGTCTACAAGTTGCTATTAAAACTAACGAAACTAAAACTTTCGAAAAAGAACTCAAAGATAAAACGGATTTTAGAATAGTAGCTCAAAGAAATTATAAAGCCAAAGCATTACAACCTTATACTCAGGTATTCACTGAAAAGCACGGTTTTATTTCTAATCTCAGTATTTTAGATCTGTTATTTAATGAAGGACCGAATACCGAGTTATATTTGAGACGACAGGAATTATCCTTAATATAAAGATGGTCTAAACCAGCAACAGTAAAATTAACTTAATGAAACTCCATGGTTTTTAGAACCTTGCAGCTTATAAATAGTCGAATAAAAAATGCTTCAATCCACCGTTCATTATGGAATTCACTTTGGTTTACCACTGCTTGTTGCACTAATATTTTTCAAAAAGTTTTGGCTAAAAGCTTATGGCATCATGCTTTTAGGAATGCTCATCGATTTAGACCATTTGTTAGCCGATCCTATATTCGACCCGAATCGCTGTAGTATTAATTTTCACCCGCTTCACAGCTACTATGCGATGGTTTTATACATGGCACTGCTGATACCAAAACCAACTAGAATTATAGCCCTTGGTTTAGTCTTCCATATGATTGCCGATTTAGCAGATTGTGCCCTAATGTAGTTTTACAGTTGCTTTAATAGGAAAGTGATCAGAGAGCAGCACATCATAAGTTTTATAACCATTTACTGTAAACGCCTCATCGACTAAAATAAAATCAATCCTCATTGGGAAAAATTTAAAATTATAAGTTCTTCCAAAGCCGCTGCCAGCCTCCTTAAACGTATCCACAAGATCACCTTTTAGCGCTTTGTAAACAAATGAGTAAGCCGTATTGTTAAAATCACCAGTAACAATTGTTTTATAGTGACATGCAGATTTATGTTCTAATAGTAAATCTACCTGCTCATGCTGTTTCTTAAAAGTAGAACCCACTTGTCTAAAAAAATGTTCTGAAGTTTCTTTTTTTAGATGACCTGCACTCGTGTTAATGCCTGCGGATTGTAAATGTAGATTATAGACGCGTATGGTATCTTTTTGCTTTACGATATCCACAAATATCGCGTTATTATCAGTGTCTTTAAACTCTAAGGATCCTGAATTGATGATAGGGAATTTAGAAAAAATTGAAAGTCCACCTCTAGCATCACGCGTATAGGTAGCATTGTAATTATAATAATCCTTCCTTCTGATGGGATTGCCTCTATTGTATTCTTGTAGCGAAATGATGTCGGGTTGTTCGGTGTCAATAAGCTGTTCTATATCTTCCTTTACCGTTTTATTTGGCAGCCAGTTTAGCCTATTAAAAAGTCGGACATTAAAAGACATAATAGAAATATTACCAGCATCCTCTGCATGCTCTGAAGACGTAAACTTATACATAGAACTGATATGACTCCAACCGAGAATTAAAACAACTAACGATAGTAAAAATTGTTTCTTTATTCGAAGCAGCCAATACGCAAAAAATATAAGATTGAGTAAGATCAAAAGCGGCACTCCAAGACTTAAAACAGATAATGTGGCGAAGCGATTGGGAGGAATATACGGTAATAAATAAGAAATAAACAATAAAAAAGCGACCAATGAATTGATAAGGAAAATAATTTTATCGACGAATTTCAATGTTTTCATAGATCCTTAATCCTTACCAGATCGAAATAAAAATTCCTTCTCTTCGGCTGTGAGACTCTCGTAACCGCTTTTACTAATTTTATCGAGTATTAAATCGATTTTCTTCTGCTTGTTAAACGAATTAAATTCATCTTTAGTCTTTCCTGCAAATTCGCCTTTTCCTTCCTTTTTATACACCGTTTTTAATGTCGATTTAGTTGTAAACCAACCCATAACGGTATCCAAAAGATTTTCAAAACCCTTACCGATGTCTTTGCCCTCTCGCAATCGTATAGCATAAAAATAACCTAACAAAGCCCCACCTAAATGCGCTACATTGCCACCTTGATTCATCGTAAACAAGCCTACAACATCCAGTGCAACCAAAATCATGGCGATGTATTTGAGTTTTATATTGATAACAAAAACCCGCACTTCGGTTTCGGCCATATAAACTCCAAGAAAAATAATCAAGGCTCTAATGCCTGCAGAAGCCCCCACCAAACCACTTGTTGATTTTAAAAACTGAGTTGGCAACACATTGTAAACTAATAAAAAGGCCAATCCACCAGAGATAATCCCAAGTAAATAAATATTTAGTGCCATTTTAGGCCTAAAAAGATTTAGTAA
>CAYMDB010000191.1:0-6270 GCA_964388865.1 uncultured Flavobacteriaceae bacterium | reverse complement strand
TTTAAAGTAGCAAGCAAACGTTTAGAGAAAATTGCTGAAACTTCAAAAAGTGTGGCCTATAAAGATTTTGCACATTCACCAAGTAAAGTAGAAGCCACAACAAAAGCCGTAAAAGAACTGTTCAGTAACAGAACTTTGGTGGCTTGCTTAGAATTACATACCTACAGTAGTTTAAATGCCGAATTCCTTAAGGAATACAAAGGTGCTTTAGATGCCGCAGATGTTGCGGTCGTTTTTTATTCACCACATGCTGTTGAAATCAAAAAGTTAGAGGCAGTTACGCAACAGCAAATTTCAGAGGCTTTTGAGCGTAAAGATTTAATTATCTGCACCAATCCGGAAGCGTTTAAAGACTTTTTATTTTCGCAAAATTTTGACAACAAATCCTTGTTGCTATTGAGTTCAGGAAATTATGGTGGTCTTGATTTTGATGCGGTGAAGAGACTTTTTTAGAGGTCTAGCAACCGCAGAAAATATGAAGGGTAGAAACTTGATTTGTACTATGATTTTATTGATAATCCGAAATACATTTTTTATTTTACATCAATGACTTGCCAATGTTCACCGTTGATATAAATAAATTGATTATCATGAAGTGTGACAAAGGACTTGCTATTGTCTAACGAAAATTTTAAAATATCTTTATATACCTCCTTTGCCCACGGTTTGTCAAAATGCACATAAGTAGAAAACGGGAAGATATTTAAGCCTTCGTAAGAAGTCAAATTTGGTGCCTCTGTAATATCACATGCAAAACGTTCAAATTCTACATCTGGTCCTAAAATAATAGATCCAGCACTCGAGCCTACATAGGGAATACCCTCTAAAATCTTATTCGTCACAAAGTTGTCAAATCCTGATCTTCTGACTTCTTGCAGGAGGTATAAAGTATTGCCACCGCAAACCCAAAATAAGTCACATTCAGAAAAAGCCTCCTCTAAGTCTTCAGGTTCAAGTATGGCTAAGTCAATACTTTTAACCTTAAATCCTAAGTTAAAAAGCGTCTCCATTTCACTGTTTAGGGATGGTGGAACATTTCCATCTGGAAATCCGGCTGTGCGTATATAGCAAATTGTTCGGTCATTGGGCTTAAAAGGAAGTAAGGAAATGACTTTAGATGACACTGCCGAACTCGATGAGGTAAGGAATAGAGTTATCCGTGGTGATTCTATTGAATTAATGGCATTCGATGTTTTGGAATTCCCTTTTGATTTGCTATAGTTTGAACAAGAGGTAATTAAAAAAACAAGGCAAGTAATTAGAAGACCGTTTTTCATTTCAATATTGTATTTAACGTTATTAAGATGAGTCCGTTTCAATCATTTATGTCAGACTCTAACGAATTTCGTCGATTTTTTGAGAAAGTCAAAACTATTCATTCTCAATCTTATCAATCATCTGCTTGAACAAATCAAGTAGAAAAATTAATTTTCCTGCATCACCTGCAGCCAAAAACTTCTGATTCTCAATTTTAACGCCATACCAATCTTGTTTTCCATTGTCGTTGAGAATCCACTTTAAATCCATGCTCGCAATGGAGGTTTTTGATATATCAATTTCAACTTCCCAGCCTGGGTTGTCTAAAGTTATAATCTGAATAACTTCGGCTTTTTCCCAACTTCCATCACAATTGGTCTCGAACCAATCTTGTATCCAGTCTAAAATTTCCATATATAGTAAGCTATTAAAAAATGCTTAATTTATTGAACTACGGGCGGTTTAAAGACTTGCGACAAAATCAAGAAAGACCTTTTTATGATGCTCGAGATCCAAATTTGGTGAAACGGAAACACGTACAATATAATCCTTATCACCTTCCTTTGTAGTGCCTTGCGTAGAAGTTGCAGGAATAGTCCAATAACAACCTTTTAGTTGTCCATAGCTCACACAGTATTTGCTTTCATCAGGAATTTCTGTAATCATTAAATTGATTAATTTATGATTTAAGGCGCGTTTGTAAGTTTCTTTTTCTTCAGCCGTAGATCCTTTGGTTGGCAAATCTAATGAGAAAACAGATGGTGTAAATCCCTGTTCTGCTAGGGCTTCTGATACAAAATTAATTTTTGCCTTTGGCAAAGCATCTTTAATGAAGTTAACAAATTCGCGCGTATTCTCATAGGCATCTACGATTCTTTGGTTCATTGAAGGTAATTGTTTCGCTAGTATGTCCATTTGAAGGTTTGTAGCTTCATTATCACAAAGTTTCAGATGCAATGCAATGTTACCCATTAAGGCCTCAGCTTTTTTGTTTGCTACGCAATAACCAGCCGTGCATTTACCACCACTTGGAAATTTAGAGCCACTAGCATAAGATATGGTTCTAATAGTTGATAATATTTCGCCTTCGCCTAAAAATTGAAAATTGGGACAAAAGGTTTGGTCTAAAATAAAAATAGGATCGATTGCAATGTCGCCAGTGGTTGTTTTTCGTTCTTTACTTAAGGCTTCTCTTAATTTTTCGAGATCAGGAACTTCAACTCTTGGATTGGTCGGAATTTCAGCAATGATATAAGGAATCGCATCTTCAGCCGCAATTTTATCTAAAACGCTGTGAAGACTTTGCACCATATCATTATCGCCATCTACGGGTAAATCGACGATTTCCACATCATCTAAACAGGCTGCAACACGTCGTGCTTGGTCATTGGTACCGCCGTAACAGTTTGGCGGCACCACAAACTTAATCTTTTTTCCTTTATGCTGTTCTAAGGCCTCATGAATAAGTCCCATCATAATGGCATACTGAACCGAAAGTCCGCTTGAACCGAATAATGGCTCCGATTCTGTGCCAGTAATCTCTTTAATTAAATCTGAAACGATTTTTTTGTTACTATCAACTTTGCTTTTGCTACTTGAAGAGGTGGATTGCCCTGCTAAAACCTTCAAAGCGGTTAAACAATTGTCTGGCGTCATGGCAATAGTTTCGCGACGTCTCACATGTTGAATGTCTGAAATATAGTGTTCATTGTGTTCACCATTTACGATTAAGAGGCTTCCTAAACATTCAGAAGATTTATCAGATTCATTTTGACTGTTCACATAAAAGTCAATATTTGGGTTGAGGTCAACAGTAGAAATCTGATTGTGTTGTGACATAAAAATGGTGCTGCCCTTGAATTTAGGCACCGATTCTGTGTTTTCAACCTTTCTCAATTCAAATTGATAACCATAAACGCGCTTTATGATTTCTTCATCAAAATTGGCGGGTAGTTCATCTGTATACAGTATTTGAGTGTTCTTATTACCGAATAAATTTTTTCTCAAAATAGCCAAAACAGGAATGGTTTGTGACGAAAAACTAATCACATATTCTGGTTGTAGTTGATGTAATTTCGAAATAGCCCATTCCAACACACAAGATAAGGGGTGACCTAAACGAATATAATCGTAGGCCGTTGGTAATGATTTAAGTGCCGATGTTGTTGCATCGGCATTATTAAATAAAGTTTCAAACTGATTTAAGAACTGGCTTTTGGCCAATTTTTCATCATAAATATCTAGTCGATGTGTTGTTAGGCCTAGCCAGTCATCAGGTCTATTTTTTAATACGTTTTTGATATAATTCAGCACGTTGTTCTCTTGCATAATTTTTTACATTCAAAATAAGTCGCAAGATACGTTAATTAGATTTTTTTAAAAGTGATGTAAGACGATTTGTTACACTTTAGCTCACGCAATGTTGCAAATCGGGTCTAATTTTAATCGGCGGTCTTTTCGAAGTAATCTAATCCTTATTCTTTAATGATTTTTAAACTTCCAGCACCCGAATCGGTTAGAATTTTAACTATGTAAATACCACTTCCAAGGTCAGATACATTAAAAGTTATTTCTAGGCTGTTTGGTTGCAGCAAAAGAAGTTGGTTGCCGAGGATATCAAAAAGGGCAACGGTTTTTAATTTTTTGTTTTTAGAACTGACAGTGACGATTTCTTTTGAAGGATTAGGGTACATAAACACATCGTCCATATTTAAAATTTCATCGGTACCATCACTCAAATTAGCGACTATTTGAATATCATCGAACAAAAACGTGGCATTGGCCGATGCATCGTTGGGTCCATTGTAACCAAGCATAAACGTCAGTACATCGTAAATTGGACTGTCTGCGTTAGAAAGATCCCAAGTATAGGTTGCCCATTCTCCAGATACTGTAGTTAAGGCGTCTTCCTCTTTTCCAAAGGTATCTGGTACGCTATTTTCTAGCTTAAATTTTAAGATGGTACCAACTGGTGCGTCAGTATATACTTTCATTGAGATCGTTCCGAAAGTAGACATGTTTTTGAGTGGGGCCGTTAATGCCAATTTACTTCGCATAAATCCCGCACCACCACTTCTTAGAAATTGTCCGACCGTTTGACTTGGATTGTTTGCATCTATCTGAGGGTTTGGGATGACAGTTGTTATGGCACCGAAAAAATTGGTAAAGTCAGAGGTAACAACGCCTGTTTCAAAATCAATTGGTAAAGTGGTTGGTACTGGCTCTGGTATGTCTGGGCCAATTTCTTGTTGTACGTCATCAAATAAGAATGTAGATGTTGCTGTGCCATTACCTATATTACCAAAATCGAATAAAAAGCTTATTCTGTCGTAATCGTTGGCTCGTCCGTAAAAATTCCAACTGGCAGTTTCCCATCCATTAGAAGTCGTAGTGAGGTAGTCTAAATTGGTTACATCGCTTACATTTTCTAATTGTAATTTTAGTCGCGTGCCCACTGGTGCTGTTGTATAAATTTTCATAGAAATCTGCCAAAGTGTTGATAGATCTATAGAGTTATTTAGAAATATTCTACTTCCCGCGAAATACTCTCCGCCATCGCGTACAATTTCACCAACAGTATTGCTTGGGTTGTTGGCGTCTACATAAGGATTTGCAATGATAGAAGCTGAGGCTCCAGAAAAATTAAGGAAGTCCGTATCTACGATTCCGCTCTCAAAATCAATTGGTAATGATGTTGGTGCTGGGGCCGTTGGACCGGCAATCTGCTCAATATCGTCAAAGTAAAATGTCGAGGTTTCTGAACCATCGCCTAGGTTACCAAAATCGAACATAAAAACAATTTCATTCAGGTTATTTGGGGTGCCAACAAAAGTCCATTCCAAAGTTTCCCATTCCCCTGAAACCGTTGTTGTGGTGTTGACATCTACTGCTGCTCCTGATCCTTCCAATTTAAATTTAACCACGGTGCCGATTGGTGCTGTGGTGTATACTTTCATGGAAAGCTTTGTTAGAACAGAAAAATCAAGGTTGTCAGCCAATAAGATTTTACTTCCTGCATAGGCCGCACCACCATCTCTGATGATTTGCGCAACCATACTGCTATTATTGATTTCTGAAGGGAAGGGGTTCGGAATTACCGTTGCCGTTCCTCCGTCAAAATCAACAAAATCTGCGGTTGTAATATCCTCTTCAAAAGTTATGGGTAAGCTTTGAGAACATACCGAGTAAGTCGACAGTATTAAAATCAGTGCGTAAAAATGTTTCATAAATTGAGTAAGTTAGAATGTTGGTTCGAAGATACTTCCAGAATTCTACAAAAAACGAAAACTGACCCATACATAGACAATACATCATCAAAAAAAATAGTAGGTTTTGACAAAAACTAGGGTATCACAATTGGAGAGTAAATTTCTGAGGTTAAGTTTTTTGGTGAAGTTGCTGAATCCACAATATTTGGAGCTTTCAGAAATTATTATGAGCCTAAATGCTGCTTAAAAAATGCAATCGTGCGATCCCAAGACAAATTAGCCGCCTCTTTATCGTAACGTGGAGTGGTATTGTTGTGAAAACCATGATTCACCTCGAGATACATATGAGCTTTGTATGGTATATTATTTTCCTTTAAAACGTTTTCGAAGTCGGGCCAACCCGCGTTAACTCGTGTATCGAGTTCAGCATATTGAAGTAGGAGAGGAGCTTTTATGTTTTTGGCATCTTGTGCTTTTGGTTGTCGGCCGTAATAAGGAACTGCGGCACCTAAATCTGGTAAACGCACTGCCATCATATTAGCGATCCAACCGCCGAAACAAAATCCTACAACACCTACCTTTCCATTGCAATCCTCATGCGTCTTGAGATACTGATACGCAGCTATAAAATCTTCGAGCATTTCATCCCAGTTGCGCTGCTTTTGGAGTTCTCGGCCATCATCATCATTGCCAGGGTAGCCGCCAAGGGGACTTAACGCATCGGGCGCTAATGATATAAAACCAGCTTTCGCAGTGCGTCGCCCAACATCTTCAATGTAGGGATTTAAGCCTCTATTTTCATGAA
>CAYMDB010000190.1:0-6300 GCA_964388865.1 uncultured Flavobacteriaceae bacterium | reverse complement strand
TTTATTAACGATATCGGCTTTGACACCTATCAGAAAATATTAAATGAAGCCATTGAAGAGCTCAAAGAAACCGAATTTTCAGATCTTTATAAAGACGATGGGAAGCCTAAAAAATATGTTAAGGATATCACCATTGATACCGACTTTGAACTGCTCTTTCCAGACGACTACATCAATAATATTACAGAGCGTTTAAATTTATACACCAAATTAAACGAGATAAAAACCGAGGAGGAACTTCAAAAGTTTGAAACAGAAATTATTGATCGTTTTGGTGAATTACCAACTCAAGTCTCAGATTTATTAGATAGTGTACGCTTAAAATGGATTGCCATTAAAATGGGTATTGAAAAACTCATTATGAAAAAAGGAAAACTGATTGGGTATTTTATTCAAGATCAGCAAAGCTCGTTTTATCAAAGTGATGATTTTTCTAAAGTTTTGCAATTTGTGCAGCTCAATGCTAACAAGTGCAAAATGAAAGAAAAACAAACCCGAAACGGTCTGCGCTTATTACTCACCTTTGAACATATAAAATCTACAAAGCAGGCACTTGCTGCATTATCTAACATTAAATGAATGAAAAAAGTCATTTAAATCATCTATTGTTGCTCACCTTAGCAACCTTATTTATTAGTACCTCTGGTGCCTTAGGAAAATTCATTGATATGCCATCGCCCGTGATCATTTGGTGGCGTTCTATTTTAGCAGCCGGATTTTTATTGATTTATTGTCGCTATAAACGTATCGACCTCAAGATAAATACTGGTAAAGATCGCTGGACATTCTTTATAGCCGCTCTATTGATGGGGGTACATTGGGTGAGCTATTTCTATGCCCTTAAACTTTCAAACGTGGCCATTGGGATGTTGTCTCTATTTACTTTTCCTGTAATGATTGCCTTATTAGAACCCCTATTTTCAAAAGCGAAACTCGATCCTATTCATATTGTTTTGGGCGTTATGGTTCTTATCGGGATTTATATTTTAGCACCAGACTTCGACTTAGAAAGCAGCCAGTTACAAGGCTTGTTATTAGGCTTATTTTCAGCCTTGTGCTATGCACTGAGAATACTCATTTTAAAACATCATGTTGTGATGTATAATGGCACCATGCTTATGTTTTATCAGGTAGCTATATTAAGCATTTTCTTGCTACCTGCATTGTTTTTTATGGATACTAGCAACATCACTACCCAGTATCCTTATGTTTTGTTATTAGCTTTATTGACGACAGCCATAGGACACAGCATGTTTGTAAATAGTTTAAAATATTTTAAGGCAAGTGCCGCAAGTATCATCGGTAGTGCACAGCCTATTTTTGGGATTATAATTGCTTACTTTTTTTTGAAAGAAACCCCAACTATACATACATTTGTAGGAGGTGCTTTAATATTAGGAACCGTGCTTATTGAAAGTGTGCGCTCTAAGAAAAAATGAGCTTTCTAGGGTGGCTTAACTTTTGAATAATTTTAACAGTAAGAAATAATTTTTTTATAAAACGGACCTCAAAATGAAAAAACTAAAATTAGCTCTTGACTGGACGCCCAACACCAATCATATTGGATTTCTAATTGCAAAAGAACTTGGATTTTACAATCAACAAGGAATAGATCTCGAAATTCTAAATCCCAAAGATGACAATTACGCACTGACACCAGGAAAAAAGTTAGAGCTTAATATTGTTGACTTTGCAATGGCTCCCTTCGAGACTGTTATAAGTTTAAATAATAAAGCAAATCATGTTCAAGCTATTGCAATTTATGCCATTTTACAAGAAGATTTAAGTTCTATTGTCTCATTAAAGTCATCAAATATTACCTCGCCAAAATTCCTCGATGGTAAAATATATGCCTCATACAAAGCACGTTATGAAGATCATATTGTGAAAGAAATGATAAAAAATGACGGAGGTGAAGGAAATTTAAAAATAGTTTATCCAGACAAACTTGGTATTTGGAATACCTTGTTGAAAGGTCAAGCTGATGCTACTTGGATTTTTGACAACTGGGAAGGAATTGAAGCAAATTATAAGAATGTTGAACTCAATATATTTAGTCTAGACGACTTTAAAATTCCTTATGGTTATTCGCCTATTATATTAGCTAAAAGCGGAAATTTAATAAAACATAAAGCACTTTATTCGCGCTTTATAACGGCCACAAGAAGGGGTTTTCTGTTTGCACAAAACAACTTGAAAGAATCCATAACTATTTTACAGCGCTACCTAACTCCTTATGATTTAGAACATATAGATATTGAAAAATCTATAGCCTATACAATTCCTTACTTTGGTGATGAATTTACTTGCGGAAAGATGAAGCAAGAAAAAATATTACGATTCCTAAAATGGCTTGTTGATAAAGGTTTAGAGGACAAGATAATTTTAGAGCAACATCTTTTTACGAATGAATTATTAGATTAAGATTACCGTAAATACCAAAAATAGCACAACACCTCATGAAAAAATTAACAGTCATCTTAGTCATACTTCCCTTAATTGCTTATACTCAAAGTGTAAAAGGCACCTTTTCACCAGCAGAAGATTTTACCTATGCTTTTTTGTATAAATCAACACCAGAAGGTGCAGATTATGTCAATCGTGGAAAATTAGATAGCATTGGAAATTTTGAGATTCCTTTAGACTCCACCGCAACACCTGGGATTTATAAGATTGTTTACGCCATTCCGGCTGAAGAGCACAATTTCGATTTTATATATGATGGTAAGGAAGACGTCTCCTTTAACTTTAGTACTGCTGCTGGTATTGAATTTACAAAGTCAGATGAAAATAAACTTTGGAGTTCCTACTTAAAAAGTATTGACATGGTAAACCAAACTATAAGCAATTACTTCGCTAAAGACAACACGGATAAGAAAGGTTTTAAATCTTTTTTTAAGATTTTAGAAGTTACACAGTTGGCTTACGAAGAATCGGCAAAGGGTAAACTTGTTTCTACTTTTATCACAGCAAACCGACCTTATATTCCAACGGATTATGAAGATATCTCAACCTATTCAAACAACCTAAAAAAGCACTATTTCAGTACTGTTGATTTTAGTAATAACTTACTTCAAAGTTCCTCGTTTTTAATGGATCGGGTTAACGCTTATGTGTTCAATATGGTCCAAGACCCAAGCGATGCTACTTATAAAAATCATGTTGACGATGTAGCAGCGGCAATTGGTACGGAGGACTTAAAGATTAAAACGAGCCTATTGGGAATACTTTGGCAAGGTTTTGTAAATTTAGAAAATCACGATGTAGCCAATTACATCGCAGATGAGTACCTAATAAATCTAGCAAATACAACCCACAATAAAGTTTTGGCCGAAACCATTACCTCTTATAAAAATACTTCAGTTGGCACTAAAGCGCCTAATTTCGACATAAAATTAAACGCTATGTTTGGCTCTGAAGAAACAAGCCTACACGAACTTGAGTTTTCAGAAAACTACCTCTTAATTTTTTGGAGCAGTAGTTGTACTCATTGTTTAGATGAGCTTCCTAAAGTGAAAAAACTCGTATCGCATAAACCCGAGCTTAAAGTAGTTGCTTTTGGCTTAGAAAATGATGCAGAAAACTGGACTGAAGAAATTAAAAATTATCCCGATTTTATTCATGTTATTGGTTTGGGCAAATGGGACAACCCAACCGTAAAGACCTTTGGTATTGCGGCAACGCCAAGTTATTTTTTATTAGATGCTTCTAAAGTTATTATTGCGAAGCCCTATGATTATGAAGAATTAAAAGTTGTTTTGAAGGATTTGTAAATTCAGAATTTTATTTAATTCTAAAGAAAAACGCCCAGTAAAACAGACGTTTTAACTGAGCGTTTAGAAACTAAATAACCAACCAAATTTAGCTTCTTGTATTGTCTCTAAGATTACCTATCCTAGGTGTTTTTTGTTCTCGCTTTTTGGGGCTTTCTTCTTTTTGAATTGCTTTACCTTGAAGCTCAGAATTTCTAAAATAGGCGATATAACCTTTTCCTTCAAATTTGTAAACTGTTCCTGAATTTGGGTGGAACAATTCAATAACTCTATCATTAATAACGGTGAGTTCGAAGACTTCATTGTTGAAAAAATCATAATCTAATGTTAAGGTTTTTAGGTACCTATTTCCGCTAACATTTCCAACGCCATAGACTCCAGTATAATCCCAATAAATGTAATTTGGAATGTTAACATTGACATCTTGAGAACTTCTAAAGGTGGAGTCGTTTCCTCCAGACAAAAACTGTAAATAATTTTCATTATCAAACTCATTTAAGGCACCGTAATTACTAGTATAGGTTTTTTCCCAAGCTTCATACTCTTGCAAGAAATAATGAATATTATCGTAAAACACAAAGTCATAATCAAAATTAGATCTCTGGTAACCCTTCAAAAAATATGAGGTATCGTTAAGTGGGTTGTATAATTCAATAGTGTTGTTATTTATTTGGTACACATCAAAACTTTCAAAACCATCAACATCGTGGTTAACATCTAAAATCATATCATAGGCGTCATAATAGCCTATTTCCACTCCGTAACCACCTCCTTGGGTTCCGATGCCCACCAAGTTATTATTGGCAAATAAGCGTCCATTATTAAAGCTAAGTGTAAATGCGATTTGTAAGAAGGGTGTTTCACCATAACCTTGTGTAGCATTAATATCTACATACCATAATTCGTAAGAATTTAGTAATTGATTTAAAGACATCGCTGGGGCGTTAGTGTTGACAAAGACCTCATCAGTTTGGCAAGATGTAAATAACGTAGCACTAAGTGCAAAAACAAGAAGTTGCTTTAAAGTTTTCATAATCCAACGATTTTAAGGTTATTATGTGTCGAGTTTCAAAACATGTGCCAAAATTAAATAGTGTTGATTTACATCATATCTGCACGTTAAAAAATGCAAAATCCATAAGTTACTCAAATTGGGTTGCTCAGCTCTACTTGCCCTGAGCGTCAAATAACGTACAAATCGTAAAATTCAATAAAAGTTTCCTTACTTTTGAATACCATAAGGATTAAAATTTTATGAGTGATACTACAAAATATGCGGTTTTTGGCGCTGGAAGTTGGGCCACAGCCATAGTGAAAATGCTTTGTGAAAACTTAGACCAGGCTGGCTGGTACATGCGAAGTGTTTACACCAAGGAACATATTTTAAAAGAGCAGCACAACCCAAGCTACTTGAGTTCTGTGGAATTTCGTCCCGAGCAACTAAAACTTAGCAACGATATCAACGAAATTGCAGATTGGGCAGACGTACTCATTTTTGTAATTCCATCCGCCTTCCTACATTCTGAACTCGAAAAATTAACGACAGACATTAGCACCAAAACCATAGTTTCCGCGATAAAAGGTATTATGCCCGAAACAGGAAAATTAGTGGGTGAGCATTTTCATGATGACTACAATATTCCGTTTGAAAATATAGCCGTCATCGCTGGCCCCTGTCACGCAGAAGAAGTGGCTTTAGAGCGTTTATCTTATTTAACCATTTCTTGCGCAGATCCGGTTAAAGCTAAAGCCATTGCTAAAAATTTGTCTAGCGACTATATAAAAACTAAAATCAGTGATGATATTATTGGTATGGAGTACGCCGTAATGCTGAAAAATATTTACGCTATTGCCGCGGGAATTGCCCATGGTTTGGGTTATGGCGATAATTTTCAGAGTGTGTTAATGAGCAATGCCATCAGAGAAATGAAACGTTTCATTAAAAAGATGCATAAAATGAAACGCAATATTAATAACTCGGCTTACTTAGGTGATTTATTAGTAACGGGCTATTCTACCTTTTCCAGAAACCGCATGTTTGGGAATATGATTGGTAAAGGGTATACGGTAAAATCGGCACAAATGGAAATGAGCATGGTTGCTGAAGGTTATTACGCCACAAAAAGTGCACAGGAGCTTAATTTAAAGAATAAAAAGAAAACGCAACTTCCTATTATAAATGCAGTGTACTCAATTTTATATGAAGGTAAGGACGCTAAAAAAGTGTTTAAGAAGTTGACCGACCAATTGGACTAACAATTCCTGCGAAGGCAGGAATCCCATTATTTAATCCTTTTTGCCTTCTTTTTAAAATTCTGATTTGATTAGATGCTGCAACGAGTATAGCATAACAGGATATCGTTTATTACAATTGCACCAGAGATTCTTGCATTCGCAGGAATTTAGGTAACCAAAACCCCTTTTAGTTGCATTAAAGGAATGGTCTGCAAAGCGTTTTGATTAATGGTGTTTTTTCTAAATAGTCGCCCCTTAAAAACAGTTCAACAATCTAATTATCAGTAAAATA
>CAYMDB010000189.1:0-6307 GCA_964388865.1 uncultured Flavobacteriaceae bacterium | reverse complement strand
TGGTAGTCAAGTATCAAACAGTACTTATTTAGGCTCTGGAACAGCCAATTAAAAGCTTGGTGCTTTTAATTAAAAACCGCTCAATCCGAGCGGTTTTTTTATACTATATTTGTTTTTAAGACGATGAATTACTTGTTAATATTTGTCGCTAATATTCCCTTATTTACTCATTTTTGTATCCTATTTGTTGCCCATATGCGTTAACACCAATGGATTTAGGGTTAGTTATATATTGTATCGGGAAATAGTGAAGTGCTCATTTTAGCTTTTTTAATTTCTTCTGCCAATAGTTTAATCTAAATTTAGGTTACCATAACCTTGTAATATCCATTTTTTAAGTATGCTATAAGCACGCTATAACCTATAATTTAATTTCTTATCTTTAGATGGTCATTGTGACTGGTGTTCAACGTTTTATGTTGAGTGAATGTCGTTTATTGATGTATGTGTATTAAGTTAATTTATTATGGCAAAACAAAAAGGTATTATTCCATTGATTGGGACAATTGGTGGGATTAATTTTTATTATTTAAATGGAAAACCAGTAGCTAGAGCGGCAGGTGGTGGTTTCAACGGAAAGGCTATCAAAACTAAAGCTAGTATGCAGCGTGTTCGCGAGAACGGTAGTGAGTTTGGTCATTGTTCTAAGGTCAATAAAGCTTTTAGGATGGCTTTACGACCCTTTTATAACAATCATAAGTTTACGTTTTTTCACAGCCGATTGATGACCATGTTTACCCAGTTGAAAACTCTGGATACTAATAACGAACGCGGTAAACGACGGGTGGCAGATGGTGTGATAACTGCTGAAGGCAAGCGTTTGCTTCAAGATTTTAAATATACGCCAGATTGCGTGTTAGAACAGGTATTGCCTTTTTCTTCTACTATGGATTGGGCGACTTATACCTATAGTTTTCCAACATTTAACATGGCGCAGGTGAATTTTATATCTGGAGCAACACATATAGCTTTGCAGTTTGGGGTTTTGGATTTTAATTTTGAGAGCTTGGCTTCTGAATTGCATTTGGCTGCGCCTATGGTTTTAGCCAAGGATTTTTCTGGTACGTCTTTGAGCCTATCGCTAGTAAGTGTGTCGAGTGGTACGGATTTAGAGTTGGCCGTTTTAGGACTGCGGTATTACCAAGAAGTTGATGGCCTGATGTATTTGCTGAATGCAGAAAATGGGATTGGGATTGGTGTTGTGGGGTGTAAGTAGCAATGTGAGGTATGAGGGATTAGGGATTAGGTATTAGGTATTAGTGGTGAGTGGTGAGCTATGAAAGATGAGTTGTTTATATATTGACAAATTCTTTTTATAAAACTGTTGTGTTGTTTTTGACACTTTGCTTTGTTTGCAGGTAGGTTGTTTTTGTTGTTGACAATTAATATTTCGCGTTTCCTCGCTAGGGTTCAGGTTACTGTAGGGACAGGTTTCGATAAAAAAATTCATCTTTACCTAATGTTGTAACTAAAAATGAAATCGAACTGGCGGATTTTAGTTTTGAGCTGATCCATCTAATTGGCTAATCTGTTTATCATAAGTTTAAGACCAAGACTAACGTTCTTTTGGTAAACATCTTAACGCTTCGTTTTCTCAATCATATGATTAATGACCTGACTGTGCTCATGCTGGGGGCTGAACATGATGATCTCCGCATCAACATTGACCTTAACATTATGTCCTGGAGGCCAGTAAAACATATCATTGGCGGTTACGGTTTCCTGAAGGCCTTTTGCATCAGTGGTGGTAAGTTCACCTTGCAGAACATAACCCCAGTGCGGACTTTGGCATAAGTTTCCTTCAAGTCCCATAAAAAGCGGGGTAGTGTCTACGCCTGCAGAAAGGCTAAAATACTCTCCGCTTATTTTACCAAATCCTGTTACATCACCAAAATCTGTTTTCTGACGTATAACAGCCCCGGGAATTTCCAATTTTACTTCGATGTTTTCTTTTGAAATTTTCATTTTTAATCCTCCTTTTTTTAAATTATTTAGACATTATTGTCTGTTTTAACGACCAGAGAATGGCCAGAACATCTTTTTTTGACTCCTCGTCAATATTACGCTTATCTAAAACACCCATAATATCATCTACCACGTACATATATTCTGCCGCGCTGATGTCCATTCCCTGATGGGTTGTAGGCATATCTCTGCCATGGTATTCAACTGAACCCCCGCTTCCTTCGCCTAAGAATTCGATGGTGTGCAGTCTGATTTGTGCAAGTCGCTCTGGCTGATTTTGGAGAGGTTTAAAGCGGGCACTAATTTCCGGATTAATCATGTGTGCTTCAATTACATCGTCAACAATGGCGGTTATTCCCGAGGTTCCTCCTAATCTGTTGAAAAGTGTTTTTGTTTCTGTGGGCATGTCTTGTGCACTTAACATAAAAGACATTGTTGTAAGTGCAATAGCGAAGGTGAATTTATTTTTCATTTGAATCCTATTATATGATGTCATAAAACTACGGCTTGAAATTGGTATTCAATAGCACATTTAGTTCTTCTGCAAGCACATTTGGTTCAGGCAAATACTTAACTTCAAAATTATTGTTGTCCGATAAGAGTACTATGTATCTCAAAAAACTTCCATGTTATATGCAGTCCTTGCGGGACAAGGCATTTATGGGGTTTCATTGGTTACCTATATCTAATGCCTGACTGCATACTGCCCCAGAGGGGCAACATATTGGTAACCCATATAACTTTATTAAAAAAAATGTCCCAGAGGGACATCATATGATTTTTAACCGGACAATAGTGATTCAAAATATTATACTACAGAATTATTACTATATTAATTCTGAAGGCATTATTCCATATCTCTTTCGGAAGCATTTTGCATAATAGGAGGAGCTGTTAAACCCTGAGCTGAAAGCTACCTCAGAAATATTCCCTTGTTGCTTTTGTAGCATTTGCAAAGATTTTCGCAGCCTGAAATGAAGTAAAAAGATATTCGGTGATTTCCCGGTGAACTGAATCATTTCGCGATAGAGTTTTGATTTGCTGATGCCCATATTTTTTTCGAAATCTTTCACTTCTAATTTGGCATATTGCCAAGATGCCTCAGTGAATTCCATCAAACTATTCAGGAATCTTTCTTCTGATGGTGTTAGTGTATGTAAATGGGTTTTAATTAAAATTTTACCGGTATTCTCACTATCCCATAAATGCTGTACGTCAGTTGAAATAACAATCTCTGCAGCGGAAATAAAACACATGCGTTGCGCCAATTTAATGGTATCTTCAAATATTGATTTCTTATCGGTTACAGGAATGCCAGCATGCAATCCGATAGATAATTCGGTATAATCAATTTGATACTGGGTTCTGAAAATCTTATAATTTGCATAAATTTTTAAAGCGCATAAAACGGCTTCTGTAACGGTGCGAAACGAAATTAAGCATCCATCTTCATTTCGCTGAACACTATTTCCATTAAAGGATTTCAAAATAGTATTTATCTGATTATAAACTTGCTGCACATTTGAAATATTAGAAAATGGGTCGGAATTTTTAAAAGAATGATTTTCTATAGTAACCATCATTATGGTTCTAAAGGCCGGTTCGTTAATGATATTTAGATGTGTATTTTGTGCTTTTTCAGGATCTTCTATTCGGCCTAAAAACGATTCAACAATCGTTGAATCTACTTCAATAATTTGATGAGGCACTTCGCCATGTGAATGTTCATGCATGGCCATAATTGCATTTTTATTGGGTGCTTCTACCAAACAAAAGGCAGTTTTGCGGGTATCATCAAACCAATACGTTAGACTACGACAGCCAAATCTGTGCTGGATTTTTAAATCTGCATAATGAAGTTGTGCCACACTTTCGGCAGTAACGGCCTCAGAAACATCGTGACGATCCATAAATATTGGCATATGATTTTCTTTAATTAGTTCATTGACTTTTTAGTCTTCTCGTATGCTGCAATAAACAACTACTATAATTGGTCTGGGCTATGGTTATTAACTTGTTGGCTATGGTTTGTTGTTTGGTTTGGCATCTAATTTAGTAAATAAATAATAAATAGAAAAGCAGGCAAAATCTTTTAAAAAGGGCACAGACCAAGCCCTAAGCTATATAAGGCTTGTTGGCTCTAGTGTTGATTATATTTACTTTCTATTCATCCATCTATTGGTATTACCCGTCCAAGCCCAAAGGATGTTTATAATTTTCCACTTTCCATCTAATTTTCCCAGATGGATGTAATCGACAAATTCAAACTTGTTTGTTGTCGCTTTTACAGAGGCAATACCATTAGAGATATCATAAATGATTACTTCCGAACTTAAAGGTTCTAAAGGGTCAACGTCAGCTTTATAGAACAGGGTAAAATCAAAATCTTTGGTATAACCTATTAAACTTGCTGCGGTCATATTTTCGGGATATTCTACCCCTTCCTTATTTTTGGCGATGGTGCGTTTGGCCAAATCGCGATGCATGGCTTTTTCAATTCTGTTGGGGTCATTGGTTTCCATGCCTTCTATATAATTGAGTACGGTTTCTCTTATTTGTAAAGAGTCATTTTTCGTTTGTGCAACGAGATTACTGTTATGAAACATTAGTAACACAGCAAATAAATAAAAGGAATTCATTAGTTTTTTACTTTTTCGACTTTTTAAAATCGCCTACTTTATTCAGTTTTTGGCTTCCCTGTGTTTGGTATCATTTTTAAATAATATTGATGTTTGGGTTTGTAAGCATTGCAACTATTAGTAGTTGCATGGTTTAACACTTAACTTTGCAAGTACTCACCAAACTGAACAACCGCGTGGATGTTAAGAAGTAGGTGGAAACAAGTAATACCTTAGAGCCATCCTTGTGCTTTACGTATTTGTGCTTGTTTAGTTCTGGGTCTATTTAACATTGTCTTTTAGTTTAGTTCCTCATCATTTTCTTGTAAAGGTGAAATCATAATGTGGGCTCTATGTGTTCCAGGGTTCATAATCCAAGGATGGTTTGGGGCAACTGGAACTTTTGGTAAGCCAGTAGATTCTGCTGTTGCCCAAGGCATATATACGACATAGCGAAGTTGAGCACCCTCAACTTTTGAAGATTCCGGATCATACATTGTCTTTGCTCCATAATAGATGTGCAACGTCGACCCGGCAGTAATTTTAAGTTTACCCGATTTCATTTCTTCTTCACGGATATCAAAAATTTCTTGCGCATTGTTTCCTTCTGCTCTCAATGCTCTTCCTCTTGCCATAAAGGGTTCGAGGTCTTTATGATAACACGCGGCGTTAAATCCAACCTGATTAGGATTATCTACAAGAACAATAAATTCATTATTCCCCTCTTTGAAAGTCACAAATTCACCAGCCATATTATAACCAATAACTTTACATCCGGGTCTACTTTCTTCTGGAGCAGCCATTAATGCTGTTGCAATTAAGGCTTCATCGGTATCAATAGGTTTTAATTGTGTCTTTTCATCATTTGATGTTATTTCTGTTGCAGTAGCTTCCTGTGATGCGCATTTTGTTTTGTCTGATGAATTACAGGAAATTAAAAATATTGTAAAAGCCATTGCAATTATACTATGTTTCATGTTTTGAAGAATTTTATTAATGATTAACAGTTTTTGATAGTGAAGGACCGCGTGCTATCGTCAGAGTTATCATAGTTCATTGGTTTTGCGTGCCGCAGTCAGATTCACTAAAACTAAGTTAACAAAAGAAAGCGAAATAGAGATAGATTTAATAGGATTTTCCTAGTACACACAGAACAAGCTAAGCGCTCGACCAAATCTTTCGGGCTGGTTAATTAAACAAGTTCTTGTACTTTCGTTCTTTCTGCTTGAGTATTAAATCCAAATTTGAAATATTGATAGAGCCATTTTACTTTGTAAGGCTTTTTCTCTTTTTCTCTATCTTTTTTGCTAATGCTTCGGGCAAATACTTTTTTGAGAGATGCTCTCCTGTAATGTTTTCAAAATCAGCTATTACATCTTCTTGAAAGTCCTTTACAAACTCCAGTTCTTCGATGCGCTCTTTCAGTTTTTTGATTTGATCGTTTTTGCTCACGATATTGGATTTACTCTCGAAATTACTCAATTTTTTGATTCAATACAGCATTGAGCACCCACAAGAATTATTCCTCGTAAAAGTGTGATTAACCCAGATTTAACCGTTAAAGATTTGATCAATTATTTTAAGCTTGAGATCGAAACTTACTTTTGATACTGTTTTTTTCGGCAGGTGCCTTTTTTTGGTGTTTCCATAGATTACTAAAAGTGTTTAATTTTTAGTCAACCTATTTTAAGGCGATACAGTGTTTCTAATTCTGACTAACGTGT
>CAYMDB010000188.1:0-6327 GCA_964388865.1 uncultured Flavobacteriaceae bacterium | reverse complement strand
TTTTAACACATATTACCACTAATCTCAATGCAGAAGAACTTCAAGAAAAATATGGGGAGCGTATTAGGTCTCGGATGCGTGCAATGTTTAATTTAATAAGTTTTCCTTCAAATAGTTATGATAGACGTAGTTGAACAATCGGGTGAACCACTTTAAAAAAGTCTTGCATTAATAGAATGCTCATAAATTAGTAATTTAAGATTGTCAGATTAAATATCCCTTTCAAAAACTATCATCAAAAGGATGTCCATACAATATACAAGCGACGCGCCGTTCCATTAAGTAGGTAAATTGATGATACTGTGTTTGTAAATAATCAAAATCTGTAAACGCGTAGATTTTCTTGATTCCGGAACCATTTAAAGTACCTACCACCTCTATAAAAAGGCGCTCGTAGCCATATATGGATATAGAAGTGTTATCTAAGGTATACGAAATAAAGAATCCAATTTTTTGTGCGTCTTCATGGATAATAAGACACTGTTCGCTTCTGCTTAGTGCGTTGTATTGCTCTGCTGTCATTTATAGATTTTAATGAACTACTAGAGTTATAAAATTAAGATTTTTACTCAAAAATATCTTATGTTTTCCAGTAAAAATAATTAAGTCCATAAGCTTATATTTTTAAAACCTAACGGAATTAATACTCACATTACAATCAACCTCAACGCATTAGAAATAGAAGAACGCTATTTTGAAAGAGTGCGCTCTAGAATGCGCGAGCAATTCAATCTAATAAGTTTTAATTCAATTAGTAAAGATAAAAGAGGTTAGTCTAGAATTAAAGGTTTATCAACAAAAGTCATTAAATAATAACAATCAAATTGTTAACAATGTGTTGACAAACAGAATAGTTTTTGTAGTTTTGTAAACCTTTAAGCCTTATTATTATGAAAGAATTATTCGCAAAAAGATTGAAAAGTGCACGTGTTCGTGCCACTTTATCACAGGATGAGCTCATCGAAAAGATGAACAATGTAGTTTCTAAAAATGCCATTTCAAAATATGAGAAAGGTAATATGTTACCTGATTCTCAAGTATTGATTGCATTAGCTAAAGCATTGGATGTTAAGACTGATTATTTTTTTAGAGAATTTAATGTAGCAATTGAAAATATTGAATTTCGTAAGAAAAAGTTAGGTGTAAAAAAGGTCAGTGCAATAAAGGAAAAAGTTATTGATATTGTAGAGCGTTATCTAGAGCTCGAACAATTTCTGGATATTACTTCTACTTTTGACAATCCAATTAAGCATATAAAAATCAATGATAAAAAAGACGTTGAAATAGCAGTCAATCATTTGCTGAATCAATGGCAGTTAGGATATAATGCTTTGCCCAATGTTATTGATTTATTAGAAGACAAACATATCAAAATTATTGAAATAGACGCACCTTCAGAATTTGATGGATTTTCAGGTTGGGCAGATGGGGCCTTTCCAGTAATAGTGTTAAATCAAAATTATGGATTAGAAAGAAAACGTTTCACTGCACTGCACGAGTTAGGTCATTTAGTGATGCAAATCAATCCTGATTATGAACATAAAATAAAAGAGAGAATGTGCCATCAATTTGCTGGGGCAATGTTAATGCCTGAAAAAACATTTGCTATGGAGTTTGGAGGCAAGCGTTCTTCTGTTTCTATAAATGAGTTAATTGCCATAAAAGAAGAATATGGTATATCGATACAGGCAATTATGGCAAGAGCTAGAGATTTTGGCTTTATTACTGAATTTCAATTTAGAAAATTCAGAATATACATCTCTAAAAATCGATCAGAAGAAGGTTTGGGTAACTATATAGGACGTGAGTCTTCTCATAGATTTAAGCAGTTACTTTACAGAGCAGCTTCAGAAGAAATTATTTCAATGAGTAAAGCAGCAAACCTATCTAATCAAAAGTTAGCGGCATTCAGAAAAGAGCTTATTGCAATATGAGAATAATTGTCAATGATGCTAATATTTTAATTGACCTGTTAGAGCTACAGCTTTTACCTCAGTTTTTTGCGCTGGAATTTGAATTCTTTACAACCACGTTAATTCTGGAGGAATTGTTAGATGAACAGCAGTTGCTCTTAAAACCATATCTAGAACAGGGAATTCTAATTGCAGAAGAAATGACAGCAATAGATCTTGAGGCCATAAAAGCCATTGAGAAATTAAAGCCTAAATTATCACAACAAGATTGTTCTGCCTACCATCAGGCAAGGTCTAAGCAAGGGACATTAGTAACAAGTGATAATGTGCTGAGAAAATTTGCATTAGCTACAAATATAGAGGTGCATGGCCATCTTTGGGTACTTGATCAAATGGTAGAACAACAAACATTAACACCCTTAACAGCCTCTCAAAAACTTACGGAGCTGTGCGATAACATTAATACGCAACTAAGGCTGCCTAAGGCTGAATGTGATCAAAGACACCAGGTCTGGAACAATTAAAATATATGATTGCATGAGTCAATTCAAATATTAAAACAGAACTACTCATAATTTCCAGACATTGTAATAACTTGAGTTACTTAAAAAAAATCACTCATTCTTAGCCAAAACTCAAGATGACTATGCTTCACGCTAATCGTAATATTCGTTTAAATCCTTGTACTTTTCCAAATTAGGTTGATTAAAAATTAAAAATTATTTTAAAACTATGTTCGAGCCTCATTAGGTAATCAAATTAAGTATGTAAGTAAGGAAAATAAAAAAGGAGAGTATATCAATAATTTAAGGTAGATAGAAATTATTAAAGGATTAACACAACTATTACGGAATCCCGTAATAAAACACTTTCAAAAAACCCTAATTTTCACTTTGAATCATTACCGCTTTTTATATCTTTAGAGTCCCTAATAGCAAACCCTTTATTAACTTTATAAAATGTGACACGTGGTTGTGATTTTTTGTTACGACCCAAACCATAACGCTTAAAACTAAAAATGAACAAATCCTCACACAATAAATTAGTTTCCTTCATTTGGTCTATTGCAGACGATTGCCTTAGAGACGTTTACGTACGTGGTAAATACCGTGACGTTATTTTACCAATGATTGTTCTACGAAGACTTGATGCGCTTTTAGAACCGACTAAAGATGCTGTCCTAGAAGAACTAGCCTTTCAACGTGACGAAGCTAAGTTTACAGAGTGGGACGAATCTGGCTTGCGAGATGCCTCGGGTTATGTGTTTTATAACGTTAGCACTTGGACACTTCAAAAATTAAAAGACACCGCTACCAATAGTCAACAAATCTTACAAGCTAATTTTGAAGATTACCTAAACGGTTTCAGTCCTAATGTGAAGGAAATCATCGATAAATTCAAATTACGGAGTCAGGTGCGACACATGGCAACCAAAGATGTGTTGTTAGATGTGCTAGAGAAATTCACATCCTCTTACATCAATCTCACACCTTTTGAAAAAGAAGATCCAGATGGTCGTAAACTACCAGCCTTATCTAATTTAGGAATGGGTTATGTCTTTGAAGAGCTTATTAGAAAATTTAACGAAGAAAATAACGAAGAAGCTGGTGAGCACTTTACGCCTCGTGAAGTCATTGACTTAATGACACACATTATTTTCGATCCTATAAAAGATAACTTACCACCAGTAATGACCATTTACGATCCCGCTTGTGGTTCTGGAGGCATGCTGACCGAATCTCAGAATTTTATAAAAGACGAAGAAGGTGTAATAAAAGCATTGGGTGATGTCTATCTCTTCGGGAAAGAAATCAACGACGAAACTTATGCCATTTGTAAGTCGGATATGATGATTAAAGGCAATAATCCTGAAAATATTAGAGTGGGCTCTACCTTATCCACAGACGAGTTTGCAGGCAAGACTTTCGACTTTATGCTCTCTAATCCACCATACGGAAAATCTTGGAGCAGTGAACAGAAATACATTAAAGATGGTAAAGATGTTATTGACGAGCGCTTTAAAATTAGATTAAATAACTATTGGGGTATTGAGGAAGATGCAGATGCCATTCCGAGATCCTCTGATGGACAACTGTTGTTTTTAATGGAAATGGTGTCTAAAATGAAACCTTTAAGCCAAAGTGTTACAGGGACACGTATTGCCTCAGTTCATAACGGAAGTAGCCTATTCACAGGTGATGCTGGAGGAGGCGAAAGCAACATACGCAGATATATTATAGAAAACGATTGGTTAGAAGCCATTGTACAATTACCCAACAACCTCTTTTACAATACCGGGATAACGACTTATATCTGGATTTTAAGCAACAACAAACCAGCAAACCGAAAAGCTAAAGTACAATTGATTGATGCAGGACAGTTATACCGTAAACTGCGCAAAAACTTAGGAAACAAAAACTGTGAGTTTGCACCAGAACATATTTCGGAAATTGTTAAAACCTATACAGAAATGAGCGTTGCCGAGCGCGAAGGCGAACAAGGCATTGCTGCACAGATTTTCGATAATGAAGATTTTGGCTATTACAAAGCCACCATAGAACGCCCAAAACGTTTAAAAGCACAGTTTACAGCAGAGCGCATAGAAACCTTGCGTTACGACCGTGTACTGCAAGAACCAATGGAATATGCCTATGAAACTTTTGGAGAAAGTATCTACACCAATACCAAACAACACGCAAAAGAACTGCTAGATTGGTGCGAGAAAAACGAACTCAACCTCTCATCTGCCAACAAAAAGAAACTGACAAAAGCAGACACTTGGAAAAAGCATTTACATTTAGTAACTCATGCAAAAGCATTACAGAATGTGTTTGGTGATAAACTGTATACCGATTTTAATCTGTTTAAAAAAGACGTCGATGACGAAATAAAAGCACAAAAGCTGAATCTTTCTGCAAGCGATAAAAAAGCCATTTTAAATGCCGTGAGTTGGTACGATGCCGAAGCTGAAAAAGTCATTAAAAAAGTTGAAAAACTATCGGGCGATAAACTGGCTAAACTCTTAGCGCATTTAGACTGTGAAGAAGAAGATCTACCCGATTTTGGGTACTATCCAAACGGTCACACTGAGCGCAGTCGAAGTGCAAAAGAAACGAAAAACACCTTCATCACCTACGAAACCGAGAGCGACCTACGCGATACCGAAAACGTACCTCTTAAAGATAATATACATAATTACTATAAACGAGAAGTACAACCACACGTACCAGAAGCTTGGATCAACCTAGACGCGACCAAAATTGGTTATGAAATTAGCTTTAACAAATACTTTTATAAGCATACACCTTTAAGAAACATAGAAGCTGTGACTAAAGAAATTCTTGAGTTAGAAAAGTTAAGCGACGGTTTAATTGCAGATATTTTAAACTTGGTGTAATGATAGAAGTGGAAAACAAAACAAAACATTACGAAAGCTATAAAGATTCTGGAATTAGTTGGTTAGAACAAGTTCCTGAGCATTGGGAGTTGAAACGTTTTAAACATATTTTTAAAGAAAAGAAAATCACGCATAATGTTGACTTAAATTGTGGTTCGATAAGCTTTGGAAAAGTAGTTTATAAGGATGATGAAAAAATACCTGTATCAACTAAAAAGTCTTACCAAGTGCTAAATAAAGGCGAGTTTCTCATAAATCCATTAAACTTGAATTATGACCTTAAAAGTTTAAGAATTGGTTTATCAGATAAAGATGTTGTAGTTAGCTCTGGTTATATCATTGTACAAAACACAACTGAAATATCTAAAGATTATTACAAATGGTTACTTCATATTTTTGATGTAACTTTTATGAAAACGTTAGGTTCCGGAGTTAGACAAACTTTGAGTTTTACTCATATCGCTAATTCTGAATTGGTATTTCCACCCCTTCCAGAACAAACCGCAATTGCCCAATTTTTAGACGATAAAACCGCCAAAATAGAACAAGCCATTGCCATTAAAGCCCAACAAATAAACTTGCTTAAAGAACGCAAACAAATTTTAATACACAAAGCAGTAACTCGTGGTTTAGATGATAGTGTTACGTTGAAAGATTCTGGTGTGGAGTGGATTGGTGAGATTCCTGAGCATTGGGAGGTATTAGATATTAGAAGAATCACTAATGAACATAAACAAGGTTATTATCCGACTGAAGGATATGTCAAAGAAGGAATAAAACTGTTAAGGATTACTGATTTTAGAAAAGATGGAAATCTAGACACGTCAGATTGTCCAATGGTCGAAGATTTAAAAGAAGTGTATAGTTATATTTTAGAAAAAGGTGATTTATTGATTTCAATGACAGGTACAGTTGGCAAAGAGGATTATGGGAATGTTTGCCAAATTAATATTGATAAAGAATTCCTTTTAAATCAGCGTGTTGGAAAATTTGAGATATTCACAAAAACACTTAACC
>CAYMDB010000187.1:0-6329 GCA_964388865.1 uncultured Flavobacteriaceae bacterium | reverse complement strand
ATAAAAGGTTGTTTTTCATAATCGTTGATTTTAAGTTTTACCGCCCTAATTTAAGGATTTTTTGGTTTAAAATCGTTTCTTTGTTATCCGTTAAACACACTAATGACAGGAATAGTATATAAGTCTACAGGCAGCTGGTACACCGTAAAAACATTAAGCGGAAAATTCTACGAATGCCGAATTAAAGGCCGTTTTAGATTGCAGGATATTAAAAGTACCAACCCCATAGCTGTTGGTGATACTGTTGATTTTGAATTAGAAACCAAAAACAATACGGAAACAGGCGTTATTAACCGAATAGGAGAACGCAAAAATTATATTGTTCGAAAATCGGTAAATCTGTCGAAACAGACCCATATCATCGCCTCAAATATCGATCAGGTATTTTTATTAATTACGCTGAATAATCCTCCGACCTTCACCAGTTTTATAGATCGTTTTTTGGTAACAGCCAGAGCCTACGATGTAAAAACCATTTTACTGTTTAATAAAATAGACACTTATGATGAAGAGGCCTTGCTGGAAATAAAAAACCTGACACGTATTTACGAGGAAATCGGCTATGAATGTATGGGGATATCAGCGACCACAGGAGAAAATATCGATAAGGTAAAAGCCTTAATGAGCGGAAAAGTAAGCATGTTTGCTGGGCATTCTGGGGTGGGTAAATCCACTTTAGTCAATGCCATTGAGCCATCTTTGGATCTAAAAACAAAAGCCATTTCAGAGCAACATATGCAAGGTCAGCATACCACAACATTTGCGGAGATGTTCGATTTGAGTTTCGGTGCTAAAATTATAGACACGCCCGGTATCAAAGGTTTTGGGGTGGTTGATATGGAAAAAGAAGAAATAGGGGATTATTTCCCTGAGTTTTTCGCCTTAAAACAAGATTGTAAATTCCATAATTGTATTCATTTAAACGAGCCAAAATGTGCGGTGAAAGCGGCTTTAGAGAGGAACGAAGTCTCTTATTCGCGCTATAAAAGTTATGTTCAGATTTTAGAAGGTGAAGATGAGCATTATCGCACCGATAATTGGGATGAAGAACAGTAAAGAGAGTGTTTGAGAGCTCTAAATAAAGCGTTTAACACAATAAAATTCCCTTCGAGGTAAAAAAAATGAGAGTTGTTATACAAAAAGTTTCTGAGGCTTCCGTTAGTATTGATACCATTGAGGTGGCATCTATAAAAACTGGACTCTTAGTCTTGTTGGGTATTGTTGACGAGGACACCCAAGAGGATATCGATTGGTTGTGTAACAAGATTTTAAACCTTCGCATTTTTCCTGATAGTAATGAAGTAATGAATAGGTCGTTAATTGATGCTGGTGGCAATCTCATTCTTGTGAGTCAGTTTACACTGCATGCTAGCACAAAAAAAGGCAACCGACCAAGTTATATGAATGCCGCCAAACCAGAGCTTGCTATTCCGCTTTATGAAAAATTCAAAGTAACACTGCAGGAAAATTTAGGGAGAACAATTCAAACTGGAGAATTCGGCGCAGATATGAAGGTGCAGTTGGTAAACGACGGCCCGGTAACTATTATTATTGACTCCAAAAACAGGGAATAGAGGTCTAAATTTTAAAACATTTGCCACAACGCTTACAGAAGTAGATTCGTATTTTAATTAATAACTTTACAACTTGATTTTTAAAATAAAAACATGAACATTAAAAACGCACAAAAAGAGGTTGACGATTGGATTAACGCACACGGAGTAAGATACTTTAATGAGCTCACCAATATGGCACAACTCACGGAAGAAGTTGGTGAAGTGGCGCGCATAATTGCCAGACGTTATGGTGAGCAAAGTGAAAAGGAAAGCGATAAGGACAAAGATTTAGGCGAAGAACTGGCTGATGTGATGTTTGTGGTATTGTGTTTGGCTAACCAAACCGGGATAAATCTTCAAGAAGCTTTCGATAAAAAAATGGACAAAAAAGCCAAACGCGATCACGATAGGCATCATAATAACGAGAAATTAAAGTAGTTTTGTGATTCACCTATTTTAGCACGCGGCATGGACATCAGTATCCAAAAATCGAAACTTTATAATCACAAAACGGTTCAAATTACAGGTTCAAAAAGTGAGTCGAATCGCTTGCTACTTTTACAAGCCTTATATCCGCAGATTTGTATAGAGAACGTATCGAACTCAGACGATTCTGTTCTGATGCAAAAAGCATTAGCTTCTAAGGAGGAAATTATAGATATTCATCATGCCGGTACGGCTATGCGCTTTCTTACGGCTTATTTGGCCATCCAAGAAGGCAGAACTTTTGTAGTCACGGGCTCGGCGCGTATGAAAGAGCGGCCAATTAAAATTTTGGTTGAAGCTTTAAAAAGTTTAGGTGCTGAAATATCTTACTTAGAAAACGACGGGTTTCCTCCCTTGAAAATAATTGGTAAAACCCTAAACAAATCTAAAGTTAGCTTAGAAGCAAACGTTAGCAGTCAGTATATTTCGGCCTTGCTGCTCATCGCTTCAAAATTAGAAAACGGCTTAGAATTAAGCTTAGAGGGAACAATCACCTCGGTGCCTTATATAAAAATGACCTTGAGTTTGCTCAATGAAATAGGAGTTGAAACCCGTTTTAATGGAAATAAAATTTTAGTAAAACCCTATCATTCCCAATTAAAACCACAAACTTTAACGGTGGAGTCAGACTGGTCCTCAGCATCCTATTTTTATAGTGTCATTGCTTTAAGTGCCATCGGAACAGAAATTACAATAGCCGCTTATAAAAAGGACAGTCTTCAAGGAGATTCTGTTTTAGCTGACATCTATAAAAGTTTTGGTGTAAGTACGTATTATAATGAACGCAGCATTAGAATGGTAAAAGAAAAGGGCACGCAAAGTTTACATCTTAAATTTCACCTCAGTGACGCACCAGATATAGCGCAAACTATTGCAGTTACAGCTTTTGGTTTAGGAGTGCAGTGCGATTTAACAGGACTGCATACTTTAAAAATTAAAGAAACCGATCGTTTAGTAGCGCTAAAAACCGAACTGAAAAAATTAGGGGCAGCATTAGAGATTACTTCAGAATCTTTGCATTTAAAAAGTGCTACCATAATCCATAGTAATATTTCAATTGATACCTATAAGGATCACCGCATGGCCATGGCTTTTGCTCCTCTAGGTTTAAAGACAAATCTGCTTATAAAAGATGCGGATGTAGTCAGTAAATCGTATCCACAATTTTGGGAGGATTTCAAGGCTATTGGCTTCAATTTAAAATAAACACCTATTTACTTGACAAGGCCTATCTTGAGATTGTATATTTGCAAACTCTAAAAACAAGAGCCATACAGGATGCCTTTTCGGGGTTTTACTTAGAAAAAAAGTGAAGTCAGTAGTGAGGATTCAGCCCATGGCCAGAAAAATAATAAAAACGCACACATGAAATTATCACAATTTAGTTTTGACCTACCAGAAGAATTACTTGCCGAGCATCCTGCAGAACACAGAGATGAGGCGCGATTAATGGTACTCAATAGAAAAAAGCAAACTATTGAGCACAAGCTTTTTAAAGATGTAATCGACTATTTTTCTGAAGGTGATGTGATGATTTTAAACAACACTAAAGTTTTTCCAGCGCGTTTATATGGCAATAAAGAAAAAACGGGTGCACGTATCGAAGTATTTTTGCTGCGCGAGTTAAATCAAGATCAACGTCTTTGGGATGTGCTCGTAGATCCGGCTCGAAAAATTAGAATAGGTAACAAGTTGTATTTCGGTGATGATGAAACCTTAGTTGCCGAAGTTATAGATAACACTACGTCTAGAGGGAGAACCTTGCGTTTTCTATATGATGGCTCTTACAACGATTTCAGAAGAAAGTTAACCCTATTGGGGGAAACGCCATTACCAAAATATATAAAGAGAGAAGTAGAACCCGAAGATGAGGAGCGCTACCAAACCATTTTTGCAAAAAATGAAGGGGCAGTAGCCGCACCAACGGCCGGTTTACATTTTTCTAAACACTTATTAAAACGCCTAGAAATAAAGGGTGTTGAAATGGCAGAAGTCACTTTACATGTTGGTTTAGGAACCTTTAACCCAGTAGAGGTCGAAGATTTATCTAAGCATAAAATGGATAGCGAAGAGATTGTTATTACACCGCAAGCTGCAGACAAAGTAAACAAAGGGATTGAAAATAAAAAGCGCGTCTGTGCTGTAGGAACAACCGCTATGCGCACCATTGAGAGCTCGGTGTCGTCTAATGGACGTTTAAACGAATTTGATGGCTGGACGAATAAATTTATATTTCCACCGCACGAATTTAGTATTGCCAACAGTATGATCACGAATTTTCACACGCCAAAATCAACTTTATTAATGATGGTATCTGCTTTTGCCGGACATGATTTTATGAAAAAGGCCTACGAAGAAGCCATAAAAGAAAAGTACAGATTCTACTCTTATGGTGATGCGATGCTTATTATATAATCAAGAAAAAATAGATCATAGGAAGCCTCATAATTGGGGCTTTTTTTGTGCCTGGCTTCGAACTCATTTGCGAAAATTGTATCAAACTCTGTGGATTTCTGTTTGGTTTTTGTTAGGGATTAGGTCCCCTCTTCCGTCTTCCCAAAGGGACGAGACTTTTTAGTAATCCGTGAAATCCGTGTTGAAATAAAGTGAGAGGTGAGCTATGAGTTTTGAGGTATGAGGGATTAGGCATTAGGGATGAGGCATGAATGTTAGGTTAAAATTAGTGAAATTCGTGTTGAAATAGAGTTGAGCTACGAGAGGTGAGTTATGAGTTATTAGGTCTGAGCTATTTGGTATGAGGGATTAGGTATATACATTCGTGGTAATTAGTAAAATCCGTGTCAAAATAACGGTGAGCTATGAGTCATGAGCTTTGAGGTTTTAAGTGTCGATGTGAATCCGTGCAATCCGTGCAATTCGTGTCTAAAAACCATTCTAGGAAATCAACATCCCAGTCAAACCTAAACAATCACAATACAATTCCTTACTTTTGCAAATATGGAGTCAAAAAAGAAAGACATACGCGCCTTAACCAAGGATCAACTAAGAGCATTCTTCGTAAAAGAAGGAGACAAGGCTTTTAGGGGCAATCAGGTCTACGAATGGTTATGGCAGAAGTCGGCACACAGCTTTGAGGATATGACAAATATATCTTTAGAAACGCGGCAACAACTTCAAGATCATTTTGTCATCAATCACATTAAAGTCGATCAGATGCAAAGAAGTTCTGATGGCACCATAAAGAATGCTGTAAGACTTCACGACGACCTCATTGTAGAATCCGTTTTAATTCCAACAGCAACGCGCACTACAGCTTGTGTATCCTCCCAAGTAGGCTGTAGTTTAGATTGTAAGTTTTGTGCCACCGCACGCTTAAAACGCATGCGAAATCTAAATCCAGATGAAATATACGATCAGGTCGTGGCCATAGACAATGAAAGTCGTTTATATCATAACAGACCGTTGAGTAATATTGTATTTATGGGCATGGGAGAACCTCTTATGAATTACAATAACGTACTCAAAGCCATAGAAAAAATCACATCAGAAGAAGGTTTAGGAATGTCCCCAAAGCGTATTGTAGTCTCCACATCGGGTGTGCCAAAAATGATAAAGAAAATGGCAGATGATAAGGTAAAATTTAAGCTGGCTGTTTCTTTACATTCTGCTATTGATGACGTCCGGACATCAATTATGCCCTTTAATGCGACCTTTCCACTTCAAGATTTGAGAGAAGCATTACAATATTGGTATGCAGCAACCAAAAACAGAATTACATACGAATATGTGGTTTGGGAGGGTATCAATGATCAGAAAAAAGACGTCGATGCTTTGGTAGAATTCTGCAAATTTGCACCAAGTAAAGTAAATCTTATCGAATACAATCCAATTGATGATGGAGCATTTCAGCAAGCCGATTCTAAAGCCATAGACTTGTATGTAAGTATTTTAGAGGCTAATCACATCACCGTAACTGTAAGACGCAGTCGAGGAAAAGACATTGATGCGGCCTGTGGCCAGTTGGCTAATAAAAGTTAAAGCAAAAAAAAAGTCTAGGGTTTCCTAGACTTTCTTTGTTTTATAATTTTAAAATTATTTCACAAATTTGAAGGTTTGTGTTTTACCTTCAATACTTACCGAGGCGATAAACATACCTGTATTAAGTCTGCCTAAATCAATAGTAGTAGAATTGTTATGTGGTGTTGAAGTATTCACAACCTGACCTAGCATATTGTAAATTTCAACGCGATCTAAAGTTTTACTAGCATTAATGACTAAGGTATTTGAAGACATGTAGTGTTCAAAGACTTTTTCAGATTCGAAATC
>CAYMDB010000186.1:0-6364 GCA_964388865.1 uncultured Flavobacteriaceae bacterium | reverse complement strand
TAATGTGGCGACTTGGGAACATTTGTGGATTGCGAACATACAAGCACAACGTTTGGCTATGTCTGGCTTTTCTTTTGCAGGTACTGATATTGGTGGCTTTGCAGAACAACCCCAAGGCGAACTATTTGCACGATGGATTCAGTTAGGGATATTTCATCCATTTTTTAGAGTACATTCTTCTGGCGATCATGGCGACCAAGAACCTTGGACTTTTGATGACGATATAACGGATATTGTAAGAAAATTTATTGAAATCAGATATCAGTTGTTACCTTATTTATATACTGCATTTTGGAATTATGTAGATCACGGTGCTCCATTATTAATGTCCTTAGTACTTTACGATCAAGAAGATGTGCAAACGCACTACAGAACGGATGAATTTATTTTTGGCAGACAAATTTTAGCCTGTCCAATTTTAGAGCCGAATGCAAAGGGAAGGCGTATGTACATTCCAAGAGGAAATTGGTATAACTTTTGGGATGACGAAATTGTTAAGGGAGGTAAAGAAATGTGGGTTGATGCAGATATAGACAGTGTGCCCATTTTTATAAAGGAAGGAGCTATAATCCCAAAATACCCTATACAACAGTATGTGGGTGAAAAGGAAATTAAGGAGGTTACCTTAGATGTTTATTATAAAATTGGAAAAGAAGAAAGTGAACTTTTTAGTGATGCCAATGATGGTTTTGATTATACAAAAGGACGTTATAGTTTAAGAAATTTCAGACTCACAGGTAGATCTAACGAATTGATAATTAATCAATACAAAGAAGGTAAATTTATCACACCTTATGAAACCTTTAAAATTCAAATTCACGGATTGCCATTCGAAATTGGAGAGATTCAGATAGATAATGAAGCAATCACCTTAGAACATATTAAAGTGAATGGAACACATTCTTTTGTTGTGAATAAGAATTTTTCAGAATTACATTTAATAAGTAAATAGGATAGCGTTACATTTTAAAGGATATGAGTCTCTTTTGTAGCGGATATTTGCGTACCTTAGATTAACCTAAAAAAAGTACAAAATGAAGTTTAAAAAAATAATTCTAAATTTTAGTGTCGCAGCATTAGTGGTGTCTTGTGCAACAAATCCATTCACGGGAAAAAAAACAATGGCTTTTGTAGGTAATGATCAGTTGTTTCCTTCTGCTTTTGCACAATACAATCAAGTTCTTGCTGAAAATAAAGTCATTACAGGAACCTCAGATGCAGAAATGATTACCCGAGTTGGGCAACGTATTGCAGTAGCCTCAGAACGCTATCTAAATGCAAATGGCTATCAAGGTTATTTAGATGATTATAAGTGGGAATATAAACTTATAGAGTCAGAGCAAGTCAATGCTTGGTGTATGCCAGGTGGTAAAATTGCGTTTTATACAGGTATTCTTCCTATCGCAAAAAATGAAACTGGCGTTGCTGCGATAATGGGACACGAGGTAGCCCATGCTCTAGCAAATCACGGACAACAACGTATGAGTGCGGCATACGTGCAACAAGGAATAGCGGTTGCTGGCAATATCGCCTTAGCAAATGATGAGAATTTAGGAATTTACAATCAAGCTTATGGCATAGTATCAAACGTTGGCGGTATGCTGCCCTTCAGCAGAAGTCACGAAACAGAAGCAGATGAAATAGGAATTTATCTTATGGCCATTGCAGGTTATAATCCTGATGAAGCTGCAGAACTTTGGGAGCGTATGAAATCTAATAGTGGGGGCCAAGCACCACCTGAATTCTTAAGTACACACCCTAGCAATGACTCTAGAATAGAAAACTTAAGATCGTTAGCCACCAAAGCAAAACTAGAGGCGAAAAAATACGGAATCACAAGTTTCAGACCTATTTAATAACATCGTATTAATAATTATTTTATTACTTTCGAAGCTGCTCAACAAGAGCAGCTTTTTTTATTGTAATAGTTATGAGAGAATTTAAAAAAGGAAGTAAAAAGCTACTGAATGCATGGGCATTTTACGATTGGGCAAATTCAGTCTATACCCTAACTATTGCCTCTTCAATATTTCCAATATTTTATTCGGCCTTGTTTCTTTTCGAAGTAAAAAAAGCCACGGCATTTGGTTATGAATTTAAGAGTACAGCACTTATAACTTTTGTAACTGCTTTTACTTTTTTAGTAGTCGCGGTTTTATCACCAATTTTATCTGGTATTGCGGATTATGTTGGGAATAAGAAGAATTTTATGAAGTTCTTTTGCTATGTCGGTTCCGCGGGCTGCATTGGATTGTATTGGTTTAGTATCGCGCCGGATAGAATTCATCTAAGCCTTTTATTTTATTTTATGGGACTGATTGGCTATTGGGGAAGCTTGGTGTTTTATAATTCGTATTTGCCCGACATTGCCTTTGCACATCAGCAGGATCGAATTAGCGCCAAAGGCTTTAGTATGGGCTATGTTGGTAGTGTGTTGCTCTTAGTTGTTAATCTTGTTATGGTAATGAGTCAAGATACTGGTGAAGAAAAACTGCAAATGATGCGCTACTCTTTTATTACCGTTGGTATTTGGTGGGCTCTTTTTAGTCAATACACATTTTATATCCTTCCAAAAGGCACGTCATCCGGACATAAAGTTACGACCTCAATAATTTTTAACGGATTTAAAGAGCTTAGAGGGGTTTGGAATCAACTCAAACAAAACTTGAGGCTTAAACGCTACCTCTACGCTTTTTTTGTCTTTAGCATGGCGGTGCAAACCATTATGCTCGTGGCGGTGTATTTTGGTGAAGAGGAAATCGCCTGGGGCAATGACGAGGCTAAAACCACAGGACTGATTGTGAGTATCTTAGTAATTCAAATTGTGGCCATCGCTGGTGCCATGATTACCGCAAGAGCATCCGAGAAATATGGAAATATAAAAACACTCATTGTTGTTAATTTTATTTGGATGGCGCTTTGTTTTTACGCTTATTTTATGATCACTCCGCTTCAGTTTTATATCGCCGCATCTCTGGTAGGTTTGGTTATGGGAGGTGTACAATCTTTAGCGCGATCTACATATTCTAAGTTTTTGCCAGAAACAGAGGATACCACATCCTATTTTAGTTTTTATGATGTTGCTGAAAAAATAGGTATTGTTATCGGTATGCTAATTTATGGTGTTATAGACCAAATTACTGGGAGTATGCGAAATTCTATTTTGTTTTTATTCGTGTTCTTTTTAGGTGGCATATTATTGCTATTTAGAGTCCCAACAAAAGAGTCGTAAATTTTAGAACTATAGCCTAAAAAAAGGACGAGCATTTGCTCGTCCTCCTTTTTTTGATGATTGATGAGTTACAACACTTTAAAGCTAATACTTCCATAATCTGCTGTAATCTTCACCATATTACCCGAGTTTTCTGCCCCGAAGTAACCCTTGTAATGTTTATCAGATCCATCGACGTTTTTATTTGTAAATATAAAATCATCAATTCCTCTCAGAGAGCCATAATCTAAATCGATATCAAAGGTAAAATTATAGTTGTCATCATAACCAATAGTAATGCCTACGTAATCTGAATTGATAGCTAAGTTTTTAGCATTTGATGCCATGCGATCTATTTTTATAGAACCATAATCAGCTTCTATCGAGACGTTTTTAAAGACATTTCCTAATCGCAAGGTTAAATAATCTCCATTGCCCTCTAAATTATTTACATTATCTATCTTTAATGAGCCATAATCACATTGATACTGAACGTTTTCAGCTGCTTCGATAACAGAATTGGTATAATCGGCATTTACGATCAGATTTTTAGTTTTGGCTACGGTAAAACCACTGTAATCCGCGGTTATTTTTCCACTTTTTATGTATTCAAAATAAGATTTGCTGCTGTAATCGAAGTTGATACTATTATTATCTGCTAAGAGTTCTTTAGTTGTTATTTTTCCGTAATCACAGCTTAATTGAGCATGACCTTCTAAAGTGTCGAGATTGATAAATCCGTAGTCGTTGCTTAAGTCTACATTATTGGTTCTTGGCATTTTTATAACATAGTTGATTTGTAGTTGTAGGTTATTACTCTTTCCCCAATTCCACCAATTTTTTTTATTTTTCTCAATTTTGGTGATAGCCGAAACAAGTGATCTTGTAGATGAAAATTCTACATCGATATTATCGAGACGTTCTTGCACGTTTTCAGCATTATTTCCTGTCACTTTAATAGTGATGTCAAATTCAATTCGGTTTTCATTCCAAGTAATGACATTTAAGTTACCATAACTGTTATCCACTTTTAAAGTGGCGTCTGACGATACGTTAAACGACTTTTTAATCGTGCGTTCTTTTGTTGTTTTTGCATCATCTAAATTGGGTGCTGCGAAGGCCACAAAGGGCATTACTAAAAGTAAAAGGGCGAATTTAAATTGTATATTCTTTTTCATTGGTATTGGTTTTTAGTTGTTTTACAGCTTCAATTTGCTCTAAAACAGTATTTAAAATATCTATTCTACTCTGAAAGTTAGAAATCATGGCATAGATAACACGTTGATCGCTGCCACTTTCAGTTAAATCGGTTTTAAGTTTTTGATACTCTTTTTCTAAGATTTTAATTTGTGCCAAGGCATCATCAATAATTGCTTTTGTTAATGGTGAACGTTCTTTGTTTATTTTTTTTAATTCATTTGAAATGGTAACTGTAAAAAAGTCCTGCGCTTCAGATAATTCTGGTGACACACTTGCAAGGTCTGCGGGTTCTGACTGGTTTTGAAGGGTTATAAAGAGACTAAAACCAATCACTAGCGAGGCAGCAATGGCCAAAACTGCTTTCCAGTTGAAACGAGAAGTTGTTTTGTTTTGAGAAACATAGGCATTAGCGTTCAGCTTTTCTAAAAACCGAATCTGGTGGTCTTTTTTAGGTTCATTGATATCAAATTCTCCTTTCAGATCATCAAATAACGCATTAATTATATCGTTCTTCATCGCTTTTAATGTTAAGCCGTTTCTAATAATTTTTTTCTCAAACTGTCCTTTGCTCTAGACATAAGTGTTCTGCAATTGGCATACGAAATATTCATAATTTTACAAATCTCTTCGTAGTCATAACCTTCAATGAAATGCAAGGTTAATCCTAAATTGTAATTAGATTTTAGGGTTTTCATCGCATTCATAATTCGTTTTACTTTCTCCTGATTTTGGTAGCTCTCATCTATACCGACGTTATCTTCAACTTTATGTAGCACATGGTCTAAAGGCACTTCATTTTGCTTAATCATTTTGTTGTAATAACCAATGCTATTATTTACCACAATACGTTTTAGCCAAGCACCAAATACATTGCTATCTTCTAAGGTTTCCAATTTGGTAAAAGCAGTTAAAAACGACTCTTGCATAATGTCTTCGGCTTTATAAGCATCTTTTACAATTCTGTAAGCGGTGTTATACATGGCTTTGCTGTAACGGTTGTAAACCTCTAACTGTGCACGTTGGTCACCAACGCAGCAAAGCTGTATTAACTGTTCGATATTTTGATTGGTTGATGTCAAAAAACAATGGTTATATTATAAAGATGAGCGATTTTAAAAACTGTTACACTTTATGATTAAAAACTTTATTTTGATATAAAGGTAATGGCATAACAATTGAAATTAAGGTTATGTGAATAACTTTGGATATCTTACAACCTACTGATATTCAATTTGAAGTTAATTATTAATACATTTAAACAAACGCTATTCGCTCGTTATTAATGACAGAATGGCTTGAAAATACTATGGGAAAATCAAATTATATAAACCTTGACAGTTTGTCATTTCAGGAGTTCGATGAAAATTCAGAATTAATTCCATTAATGACACCAGAGGATGAAGAAAAAATAAATAATGAATTACTACCCGATTCTTTACCAATATTACCACTCAGAAATACGGTATTGTTTCCTGGCGTCGTTATACCAATTACCGCAGGACGTGATACTTCCATAAAATTAATCAACGATGCTAACAAAGGCGGAAAAGTCATTGGAGTTGTGTCTCAAAAGGACGAATCTGTTGAAAATCCTGGTGAAAAAGACATCTATACCACAGGTACTGTTGCACGTATTTTAAAAGTTTTAAAAATGCCAGATGGCAATACTACAGTTATTATTCAGGGGAAAAAACGTTTTGAAATTAAACAAGTTTTAACGCATAAACCCTATTTAACTGCTTCCATATCTGATCTTCCTGAAGCTAAGCCTGCAGCAGATAATGAAGAGTTTAATGCCATTATAGATTCTATAAAAGAGCTGTCTTTAAACATTATAAAGCAGAGTCCTAATATTCCTTCTGAAGCATCTTTTGCAATTAAAAATATTGAAAGCAATTCGTTTTTAATCAATTTTGTCTCTGCCAATATGAATCTTAGAGTAGAGGAAAAGCA